>JBEKUQ010000175.1:0-5707 GCA_049514835.1 Verrucomicrobiota bacterium
TCCGCCTGCCCTGGGGGTGGAACACCGGCCAAATGGGGCCCATCGAAGGTCCGGACGCCATAGACCCCGCCGAATTGCACAACGACCAAATCGAACCCATCTGCCGCCAATACCTGGACCTGCGTTACCGCCTTCTCCCCTACAATTACACCTTGATGCGCCAGTCCGTTGACCTCGGCCTGCCCGCCATGCGCGCCCTCTGGCTTCATTATCCCAAAGACCCCGAGGCCGCCAAACTCGGCGATGAATTCCTTTGGGGCCGGGACCTCCTCATTGCTCCCGTCGTGGAAAAAGCCGCCACCAACCGCCACCTCTATCTCCCTGCCGGTAACTGGCAAGATTGGTGGACCGGCCAAAAACTCCCGGGCGGAGCCTGGATTGATCGCCCGGTGGATTTGGCCACCCTGCCCATTTACGCCCGCGCTGGCGCCATTATCTCGCTGGATCCCGTCCGCCAATACACCGCCCAGCCCGTCACCGCCCCAACCACCCTCCGCGTCTTTTCCGGCGCCGACGGAGATTTCACCCTTTACGATGACGACGGCCAAAGCCTCGGCTATCGCGACGGCTCGGACCCCGGCACGGTTTGGATTCATTTCCGCTGGAACGACCAGGCGCGCCAACTGACCGTGCAACCGGACGCCCGCATGATCAAATGGCCCGGCCCCGCCAGAAATTACTCGGTCGAGCTGGCCGGCTCCTCCGCGCCGTCCAGATCCTTCTCCTTTGCCGGGACCAAGGTGGATGTCAAATTATGAAGCTCACTTGGCATCTAATAGAGCGCCGCTTATTTTGTGCCATGCGTCGCTCATTTTCGCTCCGGCCCGTAACCGCGGGGCCGGACGCCCGATTTTCCTTGCCAGGTTCCCGCTGTTCCCCGAATATCCTTTCCCATCAAGCACAACCCATTATGAACCCCCGCCTGTTCACCGCGGTCCCCGCCTGGCGTGCCCGCCATCCGGCTGCTTTTACCTTGATCGAACTTCTCGTCGTCATCGCCATCATCGCCATCCTCGCCGCCTTGTTGCTCCCGGCCTTGTCCAAAGCCAAGGCCAAAGGCCAGGGCATCAAGTGCCTGGGCAACCTCAAGCAGCTGACCCTCGCCTGGATCAATTACTCCGATGACAACAGCGACAAGCTCGCCCAGAACATCGCCAGCGATTCGGGCGTTTACGCCACCAGCGGCAATCAGCCAGGTTCCCAGCCCGGCCAACCCAACGCCTCCTGGGTTCTCGGCGACGCCAGCAACCCCGATATCACCCTCATCACCCACGGCCTGCTCTACGCCTACACGCCCAACGTCCAATCTTACAAATGTCCCTTGGACCAGAAAAAGGGCGACACCGGCCTGCCCACCTACCGCAGCTATGCCATGAACTCCTGGATGAACGGCATCCCGGCCTGGACCTCCGACTGCGTGGACTTTACCAAACTGACCAGAATTACCGCTCTTTCCCCGGCCATGGCCTTGGTCTTCACCGAAGAAAACCCGGCCAGCATCAACGACGGCTATTGGGTGCAGGACCTCGACACCCCCGCCGATTGGGTGGACTCCCCCGCCGTTTACCACATTAACGCCTGCTCCTTGTCCTACGCCGAAGGCCACGCCGAAATCAGAAAGTGGACCGACAAGAATGTCCTCGCCGGCATGTTCAACGGCGCCGGCGGCTTTGCCTCCGATCCAACTTCCCGCGACCTGGCCTGGGTCCAGGCCCGCGTCACCGTCAAGCGGTCTCCTTGACAGAGCCTCCCCGTCTCCTGGGCGGCGGACGGCCGCTCCCGGAGAATACATTATACTTGACAATGCCCGGCCCCCTGCCACTTCGTCAAACCTGGCTTCCCCGCGCTGGCGGCGCCCCGCCCCACCCCCAAAACCCTCGGGCGCATTTCATGTTCTTGGCGTCTTTCTGCTGGGGAAAGCTTTCGGAGTTTCAGATCTTTTGAGAATGGGCCATTTAGCATTTAGCATTTATCCTTTCTCCCCCCCTCATTCCCGCGCCACCGGAAACTGGAACAGGGCGATGCAGTAGGCCGGAACCGTCACCGGCCAGTTCAGGCTGGACGGATACTCATGCAAATCCACCTTGCGCTTCTCCCCCGGCTGATTGAACGCCATCGGGTCCGGCGGGTTGGGGCCGAGGATCAGCCAGGCCCGCCCGTAATCGGTGAGGTGGGCCGATTTGAGCTTCAATTGCAGCGCCACCGCTTCCGCCTTCTCATTCACCACGCCGATGGTCAGCGCCTTCTGGTCGCTCGTCAGCGCCGCCGCCACGTCCACCCCTCCCGCCGGATTCTTCACCGCCAGCGGCAGGGCGCCAAAATGCGCCCGGTACAGCATCAGCGGAAAGGCGCTCGCGTCAAAGTCCGCCGCCGTCTTGGTCGTCTTGATGCAGCCCAGCACATTGACCGTCTGCGCGTAATTGGCCATGTCAATAATATCGCTGTTGCGGAAAAACTCGTGCAGCCCGGCCGCAAGGCCCAGCGCGTCCTTGAGAAAACGCCGCTGGCCCCCCTCGCCGAACACGTCCGGGCCGTAGGCATAGTTCCATTCATCCACCGCCACGCCGATGTTCTTGCCCTGCAGCGACGGGATTTCTCGCCGGTATAGCCGGTGGGCGTCGGCAATGGCCTTGATGCGGGCCGGCGCCTGTTGCGCGTGCGCCGCCGCATCGGGCAGGCTCCCCGCGTAAAAATGTTCGCTGATCAAATTCATGTGGTCGGCGCAGTTGGTCAGCATCGTCCGGCTCCACGCCCCCGCCTCCCCGCTGGCGATGGTTTCGATCGTCGGATCCACCCGCCGCATCGCTTCCTCCACCCAGTTGTGTTTCAGCACGTATTGCGCTGCCGCCATGTGGCCCAGTTGCCACGACCCAGACATCTCGTTGCCCACGCCCCACCATTTCACCCCGTAGGGCTTGGGATGCCCGTTCTTGGCGCGCCATTTTCCCATCGCCGTCGCCGTCGCGCCATTGACGTATTCCACTTCCGCCGCCGCCGACCAGGCGTCCCCAAAACCAGTATTGACGGCGATCATCGGCTCCGCGCCGATCAGCTCGCAAAAGCGCATGAATTCCGCCAGCCCAACGTCGTTCGGCTCCAGGCCCGTCCACGCCGGGTTCGGGCGCGGGGGCCGTTGGTCGCGCTCGCCCACCCCGTCGCGCCAGTCGTAACCGCTGACAAAATTGCCCCCCGGCCAGCGATAAAGCGGGCTGCCCAGTTGCTTCAGCAATTCCAGCGTGTCCTTGCGAAAACCTTCCACATTGTCCGCCGGCATCAGGGAGACGCACCCGATCCTGAGCCGGCCCTTGCCCGAAGTGGTGATGGCCAGCCGCCCGTGGTCGCTCGCCGTTCCCGCTGTAAAATGAAAAGGCGTCTTGGCAAACTTGGCGCCAACGTGCCCAATCGTCTGCGCCGCCTGGTTCCCGCTCCCTTCGCCCCACGACAGGCTGACCGTCACCGGCGCCACGCCGCTGTCCCCCGCCAGGACGATGTATCCGGTGTAACTCTTGTTGGTCAGCAATCCCAGTTCGTCTTGGTAAATCCCCACCGTCATCTTTCCGCCGGGCGCGGTGATCTGCGGCGTATGCTCGCCGGCAAATGCGCCTGGCTCCACCATTTGCGCCGTTCCTGGCGGGCCGATCACTTTCCACGGCGAACCGCCCGGCGCCGCCGCCTGCGCCCGCGTCTGCTCCCCTGCCGCATCGGGAGCCGCCACCGCATAATAAAACTTGCGGTCCTCCAGCATCTCCGCCCAGAGGCCGCCATAAATGCACCGGCCCATTTGCTCGATGAACTGTCCGTAAATATGCGGGTTGATCGGCGCGCCCGTCTGCGCCGCGTCAATGGTGATTTCGGCCGGGGCGGGATTCGTGGCTTGCGCGCGCGCGCCGGCCGCCGCGCCCAGGGCCAGGCAGAACAAGGCTTTAGTAAAGGAGAGAAGGAAACGTGGCTTCATGATTGTCTCTTCTGTTTAAATGACCAACGACAAATGCTCAATGACCAATTCTCAATTGAAACCCCCGTGCTGAACTGCGGCTCCTCGAGAATCAGAATTCAATCAACGAGCTTTTTCTCGCCGCTCGCCTCGGTTTTTTCATTGCGAAAAATCAATCAAGTACCATGATGACTCCAATGAGCCCGCCCGTCTCCCAGAAGCCATTCTCCATGGACCCAAATGCTGAAATCCGGCCATTTCTTGCCCGCGTTCTACGATCGTTGTCCCGGCCCGGCCTCCTGGCTCTTCTGGCCGCGCCGGCGCTGGCCGCACTCTGGGCCGGCTGCATGGGTTCCAAAGGCGGCCAAACCTCCGCGCCAACCCAGGCCGGCGCTCCGGGCGAGGTGACTTTGGGGCCAGGTTGGCGGATGCAGGATGCCGCCAAGGTGCCGGAGACCAGCGGCGAAGCCATTTCCCAACCCGGCTACACGCCCAAAAACTGGTATCCCGCCACCGTGCCGGGGACCGTCCTCACCACCTTGGTCAACAACAAAGTCTATCCCGAACCGCTTTGGGGCGAGAACAACCGTCCCGACCGCATCCCGGAATCCCTTTGCCGCGCCTCCTACTGGTACCGCCTCCAGTTCACCGTCCCGCCCGGGCACGCCGGCCGGCGGACCTGGCTGAATTTCCACGGCATCAACTACACCGCCGAAGTCTTTGTCAACGGCCACAAGGCTGGCGACATCAAAGGGGCGTTCGTCCGCGGCATTTTTGACATCACCCCCTTTGTCCAGCCCGGCGCGAAGGCCGCGCTGGCCGTCCACATCCTGCCGCCGCCGCATCCGGGCAATCCGCAGGAACAAACCGTCCGACTTGGTCTCGGCCCCAATGGCGGCGACTTGACCCAGGACGGCCCGACCTTTGTCGCCTCCGTCGGCTGGGATTGGATTCCCGCCATTCGCGACCGGGAAATGGGCCTTTGGCAGAAGGTCACCCTTTCCTCCAGCGGCCCGGTCCTGTTGCAGAATCCCCTCCTCACCTCCGATTTGCCCCTCCCGCAGACCAACTCCGCCGATCTGCGCCTTGAAACCACCGTCAAAAACCTCACCGGCTCCCCGCAATCCGGCCTGCTCTGCGGCGCCTTCGGCGACGCCGCCTTCCAGGTCCCCGTCTCTCTCTCGCCCAATGAATCCAAGCTTGTCAAGCTGACGCCGCAGGACACGCCGCAGTTGCATGTCCTCAATCCGCGTTTGTGGTGGCCCAATGGCTTTGGCGATCCCAATCTTTACACCATGCGTTTGAGTTTTGAAATCGGCGGCGCGGTTTCCGACGAAACCCATTTCAACTTCGGCATTCGCAAAATCCAATATGAAGTGCCCGACTCCGAATTCCTCACCCTCTCGGTCAACGGCGTCCGCGTCTTCTGCAAGGGCGGCTGCTGGGGTTTCGACGAGGCCCTCAAACGCAGTCCGCGCCCGCGCCTCGAAGCCCAAATCCGCTTCCAGAAGGAAGCCCATTTCGTCATGCTCCGCAACTGGGTCGGCCAAAGCACCAGCGACGATTTCTACGACCTCTGCGACCGCTTCGGCCTGATGGTCTGGGACGAATTCTTCGAGGCCAACCGCAGCGACGGCCCCGCCGCCACCGACGTGGACCTCTATCTCGCCAACGTCCGCGAAAAAGTCCTCCGCTATCGCAACCATCCCTGTATCGCCCTCTGGTGCGGTCGCAATGAAAGCGACCCGGCCCCGCCCTCCCTGGCCGCCGGCA
>JBEKUQ010000176.1:0-5694 GCA_049514835.1 Verrucomicrobiota bacterium
ATTTGCAAACGCCGCGCAATCCAATCCAAAGTCATGACCGTCTCGCTTCTCAAGCGCGCCGCCATCCTCACCTTGTCAAAGGTCAGTTCGGAATGGCGCTTAATTAGGGAGTGTGATTTGTAACATGCTTATTCACAGCATCTTACACGAATCACTTGGGTTCTTCGCCGTTTTCAGTGGAATGCCGGCCGCCATCGGGTTTGTTCTCCTCTGCGATCTCGGCGACTCTGCGCGCGCCATGAAGCCAAACGAGATCACCGCACCTATCGTTGCTGCCTCCTGCCGAATTCATCCGCAGCTTGGGCCGGGTTTGTTGCTTCATTTTGCATTCTGCATTTTGCATTTAACGGTGGCATGATCTGTCCCAAGTCTGATGTCCACTGAGCCGACACCGCCGACCTCGCACCCGCCTCCGCCGGAAGCGCCGGGCGGGGATTTTTGCACGACACGGTGGACGCAGGTCCGCCGCGCCAAAGCCGATTCTCCAGAGGGCCGCCGCGCCCTGGCCGAACTCTGCAACGCCTACTACGAACCGGTCGCCGCCTTCCTCCGCTGTGATTTGCGGGAGGAGGATGCCGCGCGCGAACTGGCGCACGATTTCTTCGCCACCATCCTGGCGGGCGGCGCCTTCGCCCGCGCCGAGCAGCAACGCGGGCGGTTCCGGTCCTATCTCCTCGGCGCGGTGAAACACTTTCTCTCCCATCACCGGGAGTCGGTCCGCCGGCTCAAACGCGGCGGCGGCGTGGAAAGTATTTCGCTCAATGACACCGATGCCGGCGGGGCTGGTGCGGTGGCGGATGCCGGCGTGCTGTCGCCCGACGCGGCCTTTGACCGGCAATGGGCGCTGACGGTGGTGGCGCGCGCGCTGGAATCGCTGCGCGGCGAATGCGCCGCCGAAGGCCGCCTGGATTTTTTCGAGCAAGTCAAACCGTGGCTCACGGGCGAGGCCGCCCGCGGCGACCAGCGCGCCTTGGCCGCCAGCGCCGGCCTGAACGCCAACGCTCTCAAGGTCGCCGTGCATCGCTTGAAGCGGCGTTTCCGCCAGTTCTTGAAGGCGGAAGTCGCCGGCACGCTGGAGGACCCCGCCCTGGTCCAAGCCGAGATGCGCGATTTGTTCGCGGCCTTGTCAAATTAACGAAAGAACCTGGTAACCCAATCGCGTCAGCGCGTCAGGACAGAGGTATGAGCGAATCAACTGCATCATCGAAATCCTGCCCAAAGTGCGGCGCGGCCCTGCCTTCCGCGGCGACGGCCGGCCTCTGCCCGCGCTGCCTCATGGCCGAGGCCATGGTGCCGACCCAGCCTGACGCCGAAGCGGCCGAGGCGCGGACAACGCTCGCGCCGGCGGAACTTGCGCCCCACTTTCCACAGCTTGAAATCCTCGAATGCCTCGGACGCGGCGGCATGGGCGTGGTCTATAAGGCGCGGCAAAAAACCTTGAATCGTTTCGTCGCCCTGAAACTGCTCGCCCCGGAGCAGGTGCGCGACGCCAAGTTTGCCGAACGCTTCACCCGCGAGGCCCAGGCGCTGGCGGCCTTGAACCATCCGAACATCGTCACCATTCATGACTTCGGCCAAGCCGGCGGATTCTACTTCCTGCTCATGGAATTTGTGGACGGCGTGAATTTGCGGCAACTCTTGCGCGCGCGTAAATTCACGCCGGAAGAGGCGCTGGCCATCGTCCCGCCGCTCTGTGACGCGCTGCAATTCGCCCATGACCGGGGCATTGTCCACCGCGACATCAAACCGGAGAACCTCTTGCTCGACAAAGACGGCCGGGTGAAGGTCGCCGACTTCGGCATCGCCAAAATGCTGGGCGGAGAAGGTGGGGCTCTCGACAAGTCGGCACTGCCCGCCGTCCCGGAAAACGCCACGCAATCCACCGTCGGCACTCCCGGTTACAGCGCGCCCGAACAGACCACCGATCCGCAGCGCGTGGACAGCCGCGCCGACATTTATTCCCTCGGCGTGGTTTTCTACGAAATGCTCACCGGCCAACTGCCCGGCCAGCGCCTCGAACCGCCGTCCCGGAAAGTTCAAATTGACGTGCGCCTGGACGAAGTGGTCCTGCACGCCTTGGAAAAGAACCCCGACCTCCGCTACCAGCAAGTCAGCGAAGTCAAAACGATGGTGGAAACCATTGTCGGAACGCCGGATTCCAGCAGTAGACCAGGCGGCGAGTCGCATCCTGAAAATCGGAAATCGGAAATGGTCCCGCGCTTCTCGCGCACGGCCATCGTGGGAGTCTGCTTTGGATGCCTGGGTATGGCGGCTCTGATTTTGTATGCAGTTATAGGGGACAGTAATTTGCTCGACGAAGGGCCATCCGGTGCATTGGCGGCATTGGGGGCTTTGTTCTTTTTGGTCTCTACCATTCTTGGCTGGGTGGCTGTGTCGCAAATCCGCCGCCCGGCGCGGAAACTCCATGGAATGTGGCTGGCGGTGTTCGACGGGCTGCTCTTCCCGCTGCTGGCGCTGGATGGACTTCTCGCCTTCCAAGCCAGCGCCATTGCTCAAACCTTCAGCACCATAGACGCCGTGCTCGCTCAAGTCGGCCTCCAGCCGGCGTCTGACGAACGGTTTGAATGGCTGGCCGGGATCGCCACTGTCTTCATTTGTGCCGTGGCCAACACGCTGATCGCCTGGGGTGTCTGGCGCGCCGTGAACAAGAGGAGGGCGGGCGCCCCGCCGGCCGACCCCGAAAACAGCAGCTTCGGCAAATGGGCCTGCGGTCCGTTGCTCGTGGGAACGATTGGCCCTTCCTTGGTGCTGACCATTGTGCCCTGGTACGAGGGTTGGGCAGAGGGATTGGCGGCGGCTATTGGCAGTGCGGCACTGGCACTGGCACTGCGTTGGGGTTTGATAAGCTGGCGGGAGCGCTTGGGCAAGTTTGTCGTCATCGCCACGAGCGCGCTTTATGTGGCGTTGCTTGTGGTCGCCGCCGTCCTCTCCTTCGTGATTGTCCCGGCAAAGCAGGCCCGGTTGCAAGCAGCCCTTGGCCCGGTCACGGAACGCACTTTGCCGATGGATAATGACGGGTGGACGCCGCTCTTCGACCTTGACCACAACGAGCCCGTGCCCGATCCGAAGCCGGGCGACACAGCGGGCAACATGGCGCCACATCTGGCACAACGCAAGCAACCCGGCGTGGCCATCCACCATGACGGCCAGACACATATAATCGCCGTGTCCGGCGTGACGATTCGTTCGACCAACGGCGCCGGCGACCAGTGGGAAAAAATCACTGATATGGACGGCCTCGCCGGGGTTGTCGCCGGGTTTGGGTTTTTGTCGGGAGGCGTCACGCCTCCCGGCTCATATCAAACTGGCGATTACCCGGATAAGCTGCCGCTCACCATCTTTTTCAAAACCGGCGTGACCAAGCTGGGCCTTCTGCAAATCACCGGTTACACCGAGAATCCGCCCGGGGTGAAGATTCGCTACAAACTAATTACAAAGGACGGGAAACCAAGGCAAGGGATCGGACGCGAGTTGAAAGGCCCGCCATTCCTCGCCCATTATCCGGGCGGCACAATTGAATTGGTGGCGGTCGCGTCTTTCCCGTCCACCAACAAGCCATGCTGGCTTCCAGACGGTTCGCCCGCCACAGAATCGTTTCCCAAACCCGGCGGAAGTTTTTGGGTCAATGCGAAAGAACTGCGTCAATTCGCCTTTCGTATCCGTGGCCGGGACAAGATGGCTTCCGGCGTGCAATTGGAACCCGAAGCCCCGTTCCCAATCACCGCGATGGGTTCCGCGACGGATTACGACCACGAATATGTGGAGACCATTAATTACCTGTCCATCGAACCTGGCACACAGGCGATGAGTTTCCGAGCAGGCGTGGCGGACGGAGATTGGAAAACGGTCAGCACGCTCAAGCCCGGGACCAATGCCATCCTGGCAAATGGAGCCATTGAAAAATCCGCCTCCGAAGGGATCGGCGACGAGGATCCGTGGGAATCGGGCGTGGATTGCATCCAGGCGAAGGACGGCAGCCTGACTGTATCCTTCCGCTATTCCAGCAAGGAGAATTGGCAATCGCGGATGGTGGCCTTGCTGGAGGATGGGTCCATCGAACCGATGAGGAGCGGCCCGACCAGCATCACCGCAGGCCTGTTGCGAGGCATGGCACCCTACACGGCGGACGAAGCATCAAAGATTGCCGCCTTTCAATCGCAACGCCGGCCCTATCAATGGGTCGAATTCCGCAACGTTTCCCTGCAACCCGGCCACGCGACAAAGGTGGAGGTGAAGGATGCCAGATAGCGGCAGAATCATGGCGGGACAGAATCATATATTAGTTGTCGAATTTTGCACCTTGAACCTGGGGATTTACCGTCTAACCTAGTGTGTGCGCCGCGCACACCGCATGCCGCAAAACGAGAACTATACGCTGGTGGACTTGCCCGAAGGGTTGCGCCGGCAGTTTGAAAGGGTCGAGCAACGCCTCTGGCGCGTCGAGACCACGGCGGCCGTCTGCGGCGTCGCCGCCAGCCTCCTCTTTTGCGTGCTCGCGGTTTTTGTGTCCGACCGGCTCTGGGAAACGCCCGTCTGGCTGCGGGTCTTCATTTTCCTGGGCGGACTCGCCGCGGCCGCGGCGGCCTTCCTGGCCTGGGCGCGCCACTGGATTTGGCGCCGCCGCGACATGCGCGCCCTGGCCACTCTGGTGCAAAAGAAATACCGCCGCCTGGGCGACCGGCTGCTGGGCATCGTGGAGCTGGCCAACGAACCGGAGCATTTGTCCAATTTCTCCCCCGCCCTCTACCACGCGGCCATCGGCCAGGTGGCCGACGAGGCCCAGCAATTCGACTTCCGCCAAAGCGTCAATCCGCGCCCTGCCAAAAAACTCGGCTGGGCGGCCGCCGGCCTGGCCCTCCTGCTGCTCGCCTGCTCCCTCGCCCTGCCGCAAGCCAGTTGGAACGCCTTCTTGCGCTGGCTCCAGCCCGCCGCAAACGTGGAACGCTACACCTTGGTCGTGCTCGACGGTTTCCAGCCAAAACTCATCGTGGCGCACGGCGAACCGTTTGAAGTTTCCGGCACTGTCCGCTACCGCTCTTTTTGGAAACCGACCCGCGTTCTGGGCTGGTTCACGCGGCAGGCCAAAACCCAATCCACCGTGCAATCCGGCCAGGTTCGCCTGCAAATTCCCGGTCAAGTGGAGAACGGCGTTTTGAAGGTGCAAGTCGGCGACGCACTGGCCCAGGTGAGCATCCTGCCGAGCCACCGCCCTTCCTTGCAGCAACTTTGCGCCTCCGTTCACCTCCCTGATTATTTGCGCTATCCCGACCAGACCGAGCCGGTGCAAGGCGGCGCCTTCCGCGCGCTGGAAGGCAGCCGGGTCGGCTTCGTTGGCACGGTCAGCCGTCCGCTGGCGGCGGCCTCCATGCAAACGGGCGGCCAAGACGCGGCGGCGTTGAAAGTGCAAGGTCCTACTTTCACCAGCGAACCCGTCCAAACGGAGGGAGCGGGCGAATTGGTTTTCAATTGGCGCGACCAATTGGGCCTGACCAACGCCACCCCCTGGCGCCTGGCCCTCCAGCGCCAAAGCGACCAGCCGCCCCTGCCCGACCTGCCCGACTTGCCCCGCGCCACCGCCATGTTGGCGACCGATGTCCTGCGCATCCGCGCCCAGGCCCAGGATGATTTCGGCGTCCGCGCCCTCGGTCTGGTCTGGGACGTTGTTTCCGAGGG
>JBEKUQ010000177.1:0-5690 GCA_049514835.1 Verrucomicrobiota bacterium
CAGCCAGGTCCACGAGACCTGGCAATTCAGGGTTCAGGCGGATCGGATTGTGTGGCGGATCACGCGGAAATACGCCACGGAAGCCACCTTGGAGGACGCGGCGTTCCCAGAATGGGATTTCAGCAGCATGTCCACGTGGACAGGGGGAATGCTGGATAACGGAGGGGTGGTCTGGAACAAGTATCTGGGCACGCGCAACGCGACGTATGGCGCGCACGCCGGGACGGTGACTTTCTGGAACCGCGAGCAGCGCGACGGCCTGCGGATAGTTCCCACGCTGCCCAAGGATCAATACGGAACGGTCCGCTTCTCGCATCAGACCAACGGCATTTTCTCCTTCAATTACGTGGTGAGCGGCCAGGAACTGAAACCCAAGCACGATTTGCGGCGTTATCTGTCGAACCGGCAGGATCTTTGGCAGGCGTTCCAAGTGGGTCCTGGCAAGGTGAGCGTGGAAATGACGTTGCAGGGGCTTGATTACGAGGAAGCCTGCAACCGCGGCGCGTTTCGAGGATTGGATGGCGGGAGCATTCGGGAGCTGCTGAACACGGTGGCCCGGTATGGTGTGATTGATGCGCGGTTGGTGGGCGCGAACGGCTGGCGGACGGGTTACATCTGCCTGCACGAGCAATGGTTTGCCGAGATTGGGCTGGCGTTGAGCGACCCGGATTACATTGCCAATTTTTCCAGAGCGCTGGATTACGAGCGCGACCACGCCATCGGCGCGGACGGAAGGGTCAAAGCGCGCTGGGGCTATAATGCGGGCGACGCGATCCGCGGCACCTACGATGCGCTGGGCTTTTATGAAGCGCAGTGGGGATACCTGATGGATTCCCAGCCGGATTACGTGATCAATGTGGTTGAACAGTTTGATCTGACGGGGAACCGGCAATGGCTGGCCGGGCAGAAGACGGCGTGCGAGCGGGCGTTGAATTATCTAATGCGGCGGGAGGTCCAACACACCGGGCTGGTGGCGATGATGACCGACTCCCGCAAAGAGCAGAGGGGGAGCGACTGGATTGATATTATCTGGGCTTCGTACGAAAACGCACTGGTCAATGCCGAACTTTACTACGCGCTGGGACTCTGGTCCGGCGCGGAGGAGGCGCTGGGCGACCCGGCCCAGGCGGCAACCTGTCGCGAGTTCGCCGCGCGCTTGAAGAGCAGCTTCAACCGGCCGATCTCCGAAGGCGGCTTCTGGGATCCGACGAATCAGTGGTATGCTTACTGGCGCGAAAAGGACGGTTCCATTCATGGCGACAACCTGGTCACGCCGGTGAATTTCGCGGCGATTGCCTACGGTCTTTGTGATGACACGTCACGGCAAAAGGCCATTCTCGACCGAATAGAAGCGGAGATGGAAAAGGAGAATCTTTTCGCCTGGCCACTGAGCTTTTTCGCCTATACGC
Source organism: Verrucomicrobiota bacterium (assembly GCA_049514835.1). GTDB lineage: Bacteria > Verrucomicrobiota > Verrucomicrobiia > Limisphaerales > Palsa-1400 > JBEKOF01. The sequence continues at coordinate 1,410 of JBEKUQ010000177.1, forward strand.
GTGATGAAGGCGCGGGCAGCAATTTCCCGTTCCCGAAATATGAAAATGGCGACCTGTTTCTGTCCTGGGGCGAGCTGGGGGTCCGCGCTTACGCCGCTTATAATCCGGTCCTCGCGCTCAAGTATGTCAAGAAGACCCTGGCCCGCTATGAGGAGGATGGATTGTCCTTTCAACGCTACCTGAGGGGTTCGCAACGGGGCGCAGGCGATGACATTCTGGCGGGGAACTGCATGGCGGTGGTGGGGCTGTATCGCGATATCTACGGCATTCAACCCAAGCCCAACCGGCTTTATCTGGAGCCTCACCTGACTGGCGAACTCAACGGCACGACACTGCGTTACCAGGTAAGGGGCCGGAGTTACGTCGTTGCTCTAAGCACCGAAGGTTGCGCGGTCACGAGCGGGGCTGGCACGCTGCGGGGTTCGCCGCCCTTTGGCGTCAATGCAACCGCGGCCGGGCTGGAATACTTTCCCGGCAAGAACGCGGATTGCGCCTTGACGGTCACGCCGCCGGCAGCCCAGGAATTGACGGTTCAAATCGAGGCCTGGCCGGACAATGCGAGCGAGCCGCGCCGCTGGACGGAATCCGCGCCGGCAAACAAAGGTAGGACACGACATGTGGTGGCCGGTTTGCGGCCAAGGGCGGTTTATCAACTGAGTGTCAACGGCCAGGCGGCGGTTTCATTGCGGGCGGACAAAGGCGGGCACATGGAATTTGCCCAAACGCCGGGGCTGGGTGTGGCGAAGGAGTTTGAGCTTGAGATGAAGCACCCTTGAGAAAAGCAAAAGCGTCAGCCAGGAAATTACAAGTTGCATTATTGCGAGCGCCCCACCATGGAAAACAACTGGATTTTTAACGCAAAGTCGCAAAGTCGCGAAGGCCGGTAGATCTATGGCACACCCGGACCTCGACAAACTATTAAACGCGATGCTGCCTTTCGGAACGCAGATGCTTGAAAAGCACGGGGAGTTTTTCCCCTAAGGCTCCACGATGACCAAGGCGGGTAAGATTGTGGCCCATGCTGCATACGACGGTACCGAGCGTCCGCCATCGCAGCAGCTTATTGACATGATGACACAGGCATTTCGTCAGCAGGCAGCCGCTGGTCAAATTCGAGCGGCGGGCATTTGCTATGATGTCCGCACGATTCCACCGGGCCAGACCGAGAAGATAGATGCCATTTGTGCCAGCTTGGAGCACGAGTCCGGGCAGTTCGTGGATGTTTATTTGCCTTACAAGAAGGGATGGTTTGGCAAGGCACGCCATGGTCAGATATTCGCCGGTAAGAGAGATGCACCGTTTTTTGTCCAGGGCCGACGAGGGGCCTGACGCCGGGCTGAAGCCGACGCCAGTTGGGCGTCGGACGCATTGGGCTGTTTCGCGCAGGTCGTGCTGGGGAATTCAAACTTCAAGATTTCGGACATCTGGATTGAGAATTTGTTAATGGTCATCGGAAGGGCGGCAAGATGCCGCCCAAACCGGCAGCCAAGATGGCTGCCCTACGCGGTGCGCCTGCGGGCGGAGCGGGCGGCATGAGATGACGGGCTACTGTTGGCGGGACTGGAGGAGGCCGCGGTACACGTCTTCGTAGGCGGCGGCGGTGCGGCTCCAGGAGAAATCTTTGACCATGCCGTTGCGGCGATAGTATTCGAGCAAGGACTTGTCCTCGTACAGGACCAGGGCTTTGCGGATGGCCTTGGCCAGGGCGCGCACGGAGTATTCGGTGAATTTGATGCCGTCGGCCCTGACGGGGTCGTCGGTGGCGTCGGTGACCGAATCGTCCAGGCCGCCGGTGAGGCGGACGATGGGGATGGTGCCATAGCGCAGGCTGTAGAGCTGGTTCAAACCGCACGGCTCAAAGAGGGAGGGCATCAAGAAGAAATCGCAGCCGGACTCGATGCGGTGGGAGAGGGTGGTGTCGAAACCGATCTTGACGGCGCATTTGCCGGCGAACCTCTGGGCCAGAAGGCGGTAGCCGCGCTCGAATTCGCGCCCGCCGCTGCCGAGCAAAATGAACTGCATGTCGGCGGCGAGCATCTCCTCCAGGGCGCCCAATTGAATGTCCACGCCCTTTTGCTGGGCCAGGCGTCCCACCGTGCCAAAGAGGGGGACCTCGGCGCGGACGGGCAGGCCCAGTTCCTTCTGCAGCTCCATTTTGTTGGCGGTTTTGCCCTGCAAATCGCCGGCGCTGTAACTGTGGAGGAGGTGCGGATTGGACTCCGTTTTCCACTCGTCATAATCAACGCCGTTGAGAATCCCCACCAGGGCGTTCTGCCGCCAGCGCAACACGCCGTCCAGGCCGCAGCCGTACTGCTCGGTGGTGATTTCCCGGGCGTAGCGGGGGCTGACGGTGGTGATGCGGTCGGCGTAAGTGATGCCCGCCTTGAGACAATTCATGCCGCCGTAGAATTCCATGCCGGCGACGCGGAAGAATTCGGAGGGCAGATTGGTCAGGGCAAATTTGGCGGCGGGAAAATTGCCCTGAAAGGCCATGTTATGAATGGTCAGGCAGACCGGCGGCGGCGAAGCCCAGCCGCCGCGCCGGCGTTGGTCGGCCACGAAGGCGGCGGCCAGGGCGGGCTGCCAATCATGCAGGTGGAGCACCTCGGGCCGCCAGGGCAGATAGCGGGCGAGGTTGACGACGCATTTGGAAAAGAAAATGAAACGCTCCGCGTTGTCCGGATAATCGGCGCCGTGTTCGCCATATAATTCCGCGCGGTCGTAGAAGGGCGGGTAATCAATGAAGTAAATCGTTTCCCCGTCGGCCTGAAGGCCCACGCAGACCTTGGCCTGAATGCGTTGGCCGCCGAGCGGCAAATCCAGGCGCCAGTCCATCGGCTGGATAGCGGGAAAACGGCTGCGCACGCAGCGATAGAGGGGCGTGACCAGCCCCACCTGATGGCCGGCGCGCCCGAGGAATTTCGCCAGGGCGCCGAGCATGTCGGCCAGGCCGCCGGATTTGGAGTAGGGATAAGCCTCACTGCTGGCGAGCAAGATTTTCATTGGGGATGGGGCAGGGGATGGGGCAGGGCGGAACGGGGCGACGGACGGGACGGATAGGACAGAGAGGACGGATGGGTGCAAAAGAATTCACCCGGGGCGCTCATGTTCTCGGGGCGCATGGGTCAAGCCGGCGGCGGCGCGATGCGGTCGGTTTTCATCCACGGTTGCAAGACGGGCGGAACCACGATGCTGCCGTCGGGTTGCTGGCAGGTTTCCACCAGGGCGACAAACAGGCGGGCCAGGGCGGTGCCGCTGCCGTTGAGGACGTGCGGGAATCTATTTTCGCCGGCCGCGGTTTTGAAACGCAAATTCATCCGGCGCGCCTGGAAATCCTCGCAATTGGAGCAACTGGAGACTTCCAGAAACTGTCCCTGGCCCGGCGCCCAGACCTCGATGTCGTAAGTCAGGGCGCTGGCAAACCCCATGTCGCCGGTGCAAAGCTGGAGGACGCGGTAATGCAGGCCCAGGAGTTGGAGGACGCGCTCGGCGTTGGCGGTCAGTTTCTCCAGCTCCTCGTAACCGTTTTCCGGGCGGGTGATTTTGATCAGTTCGACCTTGTCAAATTGGTGGACGCGGATCATGCCGCGCGTGCCCACTCCCGCCGCCCCGGCCTCCCCGCGAAAACAGGGCGTGTAGGCGCAATAATAAATCGGCAGCCGGCTTTCCGGCAAAATTTCCTCGCGGTGAATGTTGGCCACCGGCGTCTCGGCGGTGGGGATGAGAAACAGCTTCCCCAGCGTGGCCGCGTCCGCCCCTTCCTGCGCGGCATAATACTGGTCGGCAAACTTGGGGAACTGGCCCGCCCCCGTCATGCAGGCGGCATTGACCAGAAAGGGCGGGGAAACCTCGGTGTAGCCGTGCTCGCCCGTGTGCAGCTCCAGGAGAAATTGAATCAGCGCCCGTTCCAGCCGCGCCCCCCAATTCGTGTAAAGTAGAAATCCGCTCCCCGCTATCTTGGCGGCCCGCGCGAAATCCACCAACTGAAGCGACTCGCACAATTCCACGTGCGTTTTGGGCTTGAAATCAAACGCCGCCTTCCTGCCCCACACGCGCACCTCCACATTGTCCGCGGCGCTGCGGCCGATCTTCACTCCGGCGTGCGGCAGATTGGGCAATTGCAGGAGCAAGCCGTCCCGCTTCTGCTCGACTTCCGCGATGGCCTTATCCAGGGTCGCGATGTTCTTCCCCATTCGGGTGGAATCGGCCTTTTTGGCTTCGGCTTCAGCCGGCTTCTTTTGCGCCATCAGCGCCCCGATCTCCTTGGACACCCGATTGCGC
>JBEKUQ010000178.1:0-5678 GCA_049514835.1 Verrucomicrobiota bacterium
AAGGGCTTGTTCAAGCCGCAATCAAGGCAGCGGCCTCTTGAACAGGAGCGCGTCTGGTCAGAATTTGAGTTTGGTCTCCTTCGTCAGCACCTCGGGCGGCGTTGGTTTCTGGTGGAAGTCGAAGCAGTCGAGCATGTTGTCCGCCTCACGGTCCCGGTCCGCCAACGCCTTCAGCCCGAAGTGATCTTCGATCAGCTTCAGCGGCGAGGTGAAATCGTAGTGAACGTGGGAAATGTGACCGGGCTTGGCCCAGGGCGAAATCACCAGGGCGGGCACCCGCGGGCCGTATCCGTATTTATCCACCTGCGGCGGCGCCACATGATCGTAAAAGCCGCCGTAATCATCCCAAGTGACGATGATCACCGTCTCCTTCCACGCCGGGCTTTGCATGACCGCGTTGACCAGATCCGTCACATGCCACATGCCGCGGGCGCTGTCGGCCGGCGGATGCTCGCTGTCCGCGCTCGTCGGCACGATCCAGCACACTTCCGGCAGGCGATCCGCCTTCGCATCGGCATAGAATTCGCTCAGGGACACCAGGTGGGACATCAGTTCCGGACTGTTCGCAATCGCCTTGAACCCGGACATCGGATTCCACAGCGAATGCGCCTTCGGGTTTTGTTTCTCGTCGTAGTACCTCCAACTGTGCTCGGAGTGCTGGAGCAATTCGGCCAGCGTGGTGAACGTATAGACTCCCTTCTCCCCCGCCACGCCTCGCCCGGGATTGTTGACCAGCCCCCCCGATTGGGCCGCCACCGTATAGAGGTGGTTCGGCTCGCTGGGACCGGCCAACGACGAAAAGAACGCGTCACAGAGCGTATAGCGCCGCGCGTATTCCCAATAATTGGGAATCTCGTGCCAATCGTAGTAGGACATGGTGTTGGTGACCCACGCCGGAGGCGGCCCGGGCGGCGGCGTGGCCCGGTGCGTCGTGGGAAGCTCCCCGGCCGCCAACGCGGCCAACTGGTTGGAGGTTGGAGGCGGCGCGTTCCGCCCCCGCCCCGTATTGGCCAGCGCCACATCCTCCTTCACCAGTTCCGGGTTGTCGTCCAGCGGCAATATGTCTTCTGGATCCACCGTCGGCAGCGGACCCTGCCAATAATAAGAGAGAGCCATCGGCCATTCCGCGCGGATGAATCCATCCATTTTGCCCCCGTCGTAGGCGACGTGGGCGGCCTGCCAGCTATGGCTCAGGTCGTGCGGAATGGACGTCTTGTCCAGATGAAAGGGGGCGTAGATCTTTTCCCCGCCCGGCTGATAGGAAAGCTTCACCCCCTTGGGAATGCCATCCGCCCCGGGGAACGTCCCAAAGTAATGGTCAAAGGTTATGTTCTCCTGGATGATATAGACGAAGTGTTTGACCGGAATGTCCTTCGCGTTTTGGGCCAGTGCGACGATCGGCGCCAGACCAAGGGCCGCCAGCAGGACGGCTGCCTTTTTCGACAATAAACTGGCGCTCATGGTGACCGGGGTGTTGCTCAGATTGGGCTGCATTTTTTCATTTGACAGACTGCTTCCTGCGCTCCGCCGCCAATCGCCCGCCCCTCAGTCTCATCGGCAGCAAGGGAACCATCTTTGACAGCGCCGTCAAGCCTTTTCTATTTCTGCATCTCCGCCGCCGCGTGGTACTCGCGGAAAGTGAAGAGCACCGCCGCCAGCGCCAGGAAAAGCGCCGCGCCCAGCAGCAGCGCCCCCACCGGCAGCACCACGCCCGTCCCGCTCCATTCGTACAGGCTTTGCAGCGCGGGATCGTTGGAGAGCAGCGTTTTCAGATGGCGCATCATGGAAAGGGTGTTGATGTTGGTGGGAATGTCGCCAATGCCCAGTTCCACGATCAGCCCATAGACCAGCGCCACCGGCAGATACCGCTTGGTCACCTGCCCCAGAAAAAGCCCCAGCGCGCTCCAGGCCGGCACCGCCAGGAATTGCGCGGCCAGAAAAAGCGGCAGCAGCGGGCCCAGTTGCGGAATGTGCCGCAAGGCGCCGGCGCCAAACAAAAACAATCCTTCCACCAACACCACCATTTCCAGCCAGAGCACCTGGGCGGCGTATTTCAGCGCCAGCAGCGTCGCCCGCTTGACCGGGCGCGTGATCAAAAAGCCCAGCGTGTCGCTTTGCAGTTCGTCCCGAATCAGCCCCCCGCAACTGCGCACGCAGCTCAGCGGCAGGAAAATGAAAAAATACAAGTCCACCAGCCAATGGTAAAACGGCGCCGTCCGGTTCCAGGCCGGTTCGCCCACCTGGTCCTCCGCGTTGCTGATCCATTCCTTGTCCGCCGCCTGAAACTCCCTCAGTTGGCGCGCCTCCAGCAAGCTCCGCGCCTTTTCCACGATGCGCGTGTGGCACGACTCGATCATCGCCTTTTGGTCCGCCACGCTCGTTTCCGGGCCGGAGGCCGAGCGCGCATCGCGTTGGATGCGCTCATACTCTCCGGCGATGATCTGCGTGAGCTGGTTCCGCTCCTCCGCCTTCTGGATGGGAAGTTGCGCCCGGGCCAGCCGCCGGGCAAAGCCGTTCATTTGCCGGGACGGTTCTCCCAGCGGCAGCCCGGCGCGGTTCCACGTCTGCGGCGAATGAACCGTGGCCCAGATCAGAAACGGCAATATCAGCAGCCAAACCAGGAGCAGCGGCGCGCGCCGCCACGTCAATTGCGTCCGCCACGTAAAAAGCCAAATCCCGCGCCAGGCCCCCAGCAGCGAGGGCGTCAGACGCGGCCGCTCCCATTGCGGCGCTGGCGGAGGCGGCGGAGGCGGCGGGGATGGGGCGGGCGCGTTCATGGCAATGTGGCTCCGGCCTTCAAGTCGTCACCTTCTCAAAAATGTTCTGCAAGGAACGGCTCTCGCTCCGAATCCCCTTCACCGTGACTCCGCTGCCCAGCAACAAGCCGGTCCAGGCGGGATAAAACGACGGCGCGTCCTTCACCCGAATGCGCAGCACCCCCGCCGCGCCATCCAGGTCGAAGCCCAGCAGGACTCCGGCTTCAAACAGATGGCGCGCCAGCTTCTCGGGGTCGTCGCACTGCACGGTCAATTCTTCCGACCAGTTCTTCATCTCGCTCCGAATCTCTCTCTGGCTGCCCGACGCCAGGATGCGCCCCCAGTTGAGAATCAGGATGTTGCGGCAGAGCGATTCCAATTCCGCCAGGATGTGGCTCGAAATGACAATGCTCGTCCCGTGCGCCGCCAATTCCGTCAGCACGCCGGCGACTTCCTGCCGGCCCATCGGGTCCAGCCCGTTCATCGGTTCGTCCAGCACCAGCAGGTCCGGCTCATGCAACAGGCCCTGCGCCAGTTTGACCCGTTGCTTCATCCCTTTGGAGAACTGGCCCATCGTCTTGCCCCAATGCTCCCGCGCCAATTTCACCCGGTCCAATATCGCCTCGCAACGCCCCCCGATTTCCCCCGCCTCCAGCCCGGACAACCGCGCCAGCCCCGTCAGCCAGTCCATCGGCCGCAACTCCTTCGGCACCGCCTCCCGCTCCGGGCAAAAACCGATGCGCCGCAGCAACGCCGGATTATTCCACGGCGTCTCGCCAAAAACGGTCAGCGTTCCCGCGCTGGGTTGAAGCTGCCCGGTGATCACCTGAATGAGCGTGCTTTTGCCCGCCCCATTTGGCCCGACCAATCCCGTCAAGCCGGGCGCGATCTCGAAGCTCACGTTGTTCAGCCCCATCACCATGCCGTACCACCGGCTCAATTCCCGCGCTTGCACGACCGGGTTCATTCGGGTTTCACTCGTTGATGGACGATCCACGCGCACAGGCCGACCATCACCGCCAGCGCCACGCACGTGCCGCCAATGTTCGGCGTCGCCAAGGCCGCCCGGGTCGTCTCGCGCATCCGCAGGATGTTGCCCAGAATCGGCATGCTCTCCTGCATTTGCTGAATGTGGTCTCCCACGCGGAAGGCGCACAGGGCGATTTGATGCAGGTTAAAGCCAAAACCCAGGTGCTCCAGCCAGGGCCGCGTGTGCTGCGCAATCGGCGTGATGATCCCCCCCAGGATCCACCACATGAACCAGAAAAACGTCGTCGCCTTTTCCTTCGCGCTCACCGCCGAAATGCCCAGCGCCAGCAGGCTCAACACCGTCATGCTGCTCAACCCGTAAATCAATATGCTCATCAGCGGGCCGCGCGCGTGCCAGAAAAACCTCCAGTCCGGCGCCAGCAAATTCCCCAGAAACCACGCCGCGCACACCGGCCCCAGCCACGTCAGGGTGAGAAAACCGAAGGCCGTGGCGAATTTTCCCAGCAGATAATCGCCCCGCGTCACCGCCTTGGACGCGTAAATCACCATCGCGTTGCAGGCCAGGTCCCGCGTGATCAACAGCGGCACGATCGGCCCCATCGCAAAGATGCTCACCACCATCAGCCAGTTGCCCACAAAATAAAACAACACGTTCTGCGTCGTCCCCACCGAAATCTCCGGATGATCCTTCAGCCACGCCGTCAGCAGGCTGGCAAACATCTGCATGTCCGGATTGAACGTCCCCACCCACCGCACCACCACGCTGTCCGCCACCAGCAATTGTCCGACCAGGAACAACACCGCCGCCGCCGCCAGCCCCAGGCCCCAGCACACCACCACCAGGTTCATCATCCACCACACCTTCAGGCAGGCCGTCAGCCCGTTCTTGGCGATGACCCACCGCCGGCTCCACACCCCCAGGTGCGTTCCCTCCCAATGCTTGTAATTGACATCATGCAGCGGCATGGGAAATCTCCAGGGCCTGCACAAAGGTCTCCTCCAGCGCGTTGGGGCTGGGGATGATCTCCAGCGGCGCCAGTTTGATCTCGTCCAGCAATTGCAGCAACGGATTCAACGACGCCGAATTGTGCTCCACCTTGACATGCCCGTTGGGCAGCAATTCGCACGGCCATTGCCGGCGCGCGCACGCCGCCTCCAGCTCCTCCAGCCTCCCCGCCGCCACCACCTCCGCCGAGCCGCGCTGGCGGGCCTTCAAATTGGCCAGGCTGTCATGCACCAGCACCCGCCCCCGCGCGATGATGATGATCTGTTCGCAAATCTGCTCCACGTCATGCAGCAGGTGCGACGACACCACCACCGTGATCCCGTAGTCCCGCCACAAGCTATGCACCAGCTCCAGGATTTGCGCCTGGCCCTTCGGGTCCAGCCCGTTCGTCGGCTCGTCCAGAAAAACAATCTCCGGGTCATGCACGATGGCCTGCGCCAATTTCAGGCGCTGCTTCATCCCCGTGGAATAGGTGTCAATCTTGCGGTACCGCTCCTGGCCCATCCCCACAAAATCCAGCATCTCATGCGCCCGCTGCCGGGCCACCTGGAAGGGCAGCCCGCACAACTGCGCGCAATAGGTCACATACTCGCAGCCCGCCATGCCGGGAATGTGGCAATCCAGCTCCGGCGTATAACCCACCCGTTTGCGGATTTCGCGCCCCTCCGTGCCCACCTCCCGGCCCAGCAGTTTGGCCGACCCGGAGCTGATCGGTTGAAGCTGCAGCAGGCACTTCATGAACGTCGTCTTGCCCGCGCCGTTGGGCCCGAGCAGCCCGACCGCCCCCGGCGCCACGGCAAGGCTCACCTCGTCCAACGCTTTCTGTTTCCCGAAAACTTTGGACAGCGCCTTCGTTTCAATGACCAATTCGCCCGCCATTTCGCGCGCCAATCTGCCCGCAACCCAGCCTCAAGTCAAAACAACTC
>JBEKUQ010000179.1:0-5661 GCA_049514835.1 Verrucomicrobiota bacterium
TGGCGACACCTGGACCTGGGTTGCGATGGATTCCGACACGAAGCTGATTCCCTGTTTCCACGTCGGCAAGCGGGACGCGACGGACGCTTACAAGTTCATCAATGACCTTGCGGGTCGGCTCTCCATCCGTGTCCAGTTGACCAGCGACGGCCACAAGGCTTACCTGGAGGCCGTGGAGGGTGCTTTTGGCAGCGAAATTGATTACGCGCAACTGATAAAGCTGTATGGGAAGGAGCAAGGCCCGATCTTGGAGGCCCGGTATTCTCCGCCAGCCTGCATCGGCACACGCAAGAAGTGCATCAGTGGCAACCCTGTACGGGGACTGGTTTCCACGAGCCACATTGAGCGGCAAAACTTGACCGTCCGTATGGGCAACCGGCGCTTCACCCGGTTGACCAACGCCTTTTCAAAAAAGCTGGAAAACCACAAGCACCATGCCGCAATCCACTTCATGCACTACGACTTCTGCCGGATTCATTCCTCGTTGCGCGTCACCCCGGCGATGGAGGCCGGTATCACGGACCACGTTTGGAGTCTGGAAGAAGTAGTGGCCCTGATAAATCAGGATTGACCAGTTGAAACCGTGGGTTTTAAATGGCCAATACGCCATGATAAAATTTCAATGCACCCATTGCTCGCAGCCAATCGAAGCCCCGGATGAAATGATCGGCATGGAGATTGAATGCCCAGGCTGTGGAAAAACTGTAAGGGTAGCTGCGGTTCAAACCGGGGCACCATCCCCGCCGCCGTCCGCGAAACCGCCTGAAAACCAGATTCCAAAGATCACATCCGTTCCTAAGCAGCCGTCAAGAATTGGGCGCCACAGCCTGGTTTTTCTCGCGGGGTTTCTGGTGGTGGTTTCTGGTGTTTATGTTGGCAATCGCATGTCCCGTAGAGCACCAACCACCTGGGAATACAGAATTGAGAACGTGAGTTTCCCAACTTTTAACCAGGATGAGCGTCCCCAGCAACAGCGGGTGTACGAAGCCTTTCTCAATTGGAGTGGCAACGATGGATGGGAAGTGGTTGGCTTGGTTCCAACCCATGACGGGTATCGTGCGTTATACAAAAGGCCATGCGAGCATGTGACAGACAGTTTTGCAAAATTTAGGGTGGACCAGAGGATAAATGAACTTTCAAAGTAGCCCACTACCGAATCGCGCGACCACTACCGGAATTTCCTCGACTGCGTGAAATCCCGCCAGCCCACCATCACGCCAGTGGGAACCGCACATCACTCCGCCATCCCCGGCCATCTCGGATTGATCTCGATGCTGACCGGCCGAAAAATCCGCTGGAATGTCAAAACCGAAGCGATTCTCGGCGACGCCGACGCCAGCAAACTGCTGACACGCGGCTATCGCGCCCCTTGGCATCTGGCCTGAATTATAATCCTCCAACTCGTCTGTATATGAAGACAACTCGTTTATTGAAGAGTTACGGCGTTTGCCTCCTGGTTTTGGCAGCCACCGCACCCACCAGCCCGAAAGGCGCCGAGCCACCGATCGAGGGCTACAAGAACACCCCGATTCTGCCCGGCACCAAATGGCACATGCACGACCCGGATCGTCCGCAACCTCCCGTTGTCACGCCCGGCCAGACCTTCAGCCAGAGCGCCCCTGCGCCCTCGGACGCCGAGGTGCTTTTTGACGGCAAGGACTTTTCCAAGTGGCAGAACGAGCGCGGTCAGGACGCTCCTTGGGTGGTCAGGGATGGTTATATGGAAACCGCGGCGCGGCAGAACATCCGCACACGGGGCAAGTGGGCCGACTTCCAACTGCATCTCGAATTCGCCACGCCCACGCCGCCCAGGGGGAACGGCCAGGGCCGCGGCAACAGCGGCGTCCTTATTAACAACATGTATTAGGTCCAAGTCCTCGATTCCTACCAGTCCAAGACTTATCCGGACGGCCAGTGCGCTGCCATCTACGGGCAGTCTCCGCCGCTGGTCAATGCCAGCAAGCCGCCCGGGGAATGGCAAACCTACGACATCATCTTCGAGTCCCCTCGCTGGAACGAGAAGAAGGAGTTGGTGAAAAAGGCGGTGGTTACGGTCCTGCACAACGGCGTGGTGGTGCAGAACCACTTTGAAATACTCGGCATCACGGACGGTATCACCCGCGAGGTTCCCCTGAAATACGCCGCTCCCCATCCGCCGGAGGTCTTCATCGAGTTGCAGTATCACAACAGCCCGGAGCGTTACCGCAACATCTGGATTCGCAAGCTCGGGGAACAATAGATTCGGTGCGGGCAAACCAAGGCTTGTGCTATCCAACCTCATCCACAATGTTCTCATTTAACCCCAGGCGTGTTTCGATTGATTGCTTTTCATTCCGGTGAAAGCGTGCCGCCTCCGGCGAGCCGTGGATATTGGCAATGGTATCGCCGGAGAGAACTTCCATGTCCGTCAGGCCGGTGAGCGTGGAATCGGCCTGACTTTCCATTGGCTGGTATCGCAGCCTCGGTCAGGGCAATTGAACGCGGTAAAAAACCTGTGGGACCGACGGGTCAATCATATTGGTAAAACGGAATTGGCCGCCCGTGATTGGGTTGGTCGCAAGACGCGTCCATTGTGCCGCGGGCGCTACGACGTTGGTGGAGGCAAGCACGTAATAGCTTTGGTTCGTCGCCAGGGTCGTGCCGCTGAAGATCAGGTTGGCGCCGTCGGACAACACGGGCGCATTGAAGACCGGCATGATGCTGATGACACTGATGGTTCCATTCGTGACCAGAGCGTTGGTGTTCCAAGCCAGGCCGCTGGCAAGAGCGGGGAGGATGACGTTGGTGAAGCCGCTCGTGTAACTGCCGGCGCGGAAAAGTTGGAAGCTGTCGCCGGGCGCCAATGTTCCGGAGAAATTCGTCACACGCAGGGAGCCGGCGAAGGTCAGCAGGCCGGTCACACGCAGCACGTCGCAAACGCCCGCCGTCTTGCTGATTTTCATGGTCACGGTCGAGCCGCCGTAGAGTGTGAGGGCGTTGCTGATGGTCAACGTGCCGATGTCGTTCATGCCGGGTGAAAGTGTCGCGCCAGAGTGGATGTTCACCGCGCCCGCCAGACTCCCGATGCCGGCCAGGACTCCGCCCCAGACGTTCACGGTGGAAGCAGCGATTCGCCCGTTCACGAACAGGGTGCCGTTGCTCACCGTCGTCGCGCCGGTGTAGGTGTTGGTCGCGGACAGTGTGGCGTTGCTCGCTGTGATTTTCGTCAACCCCGCCGCACCGGCCAGCACGGCGTTGATCGCGCCGCCTTGCAGAATGAGTGTTGTCGCCGTTACCGTGCCGGGGCCGTTGATTGTGCCGGCGTTCGTCAGGCTCGTCAGCATCGAGTTGGAGGTCACGTTCCAAGCGCTGGTTGAATCAATGGTCAAATTGTCCGTGCCTGTCGCTACGGCGTTGACCGCGCCGGTCATGGTGGTGTTGGTTTGCAGCAATGCGTTGATCGTGCTGGTGCTGTCGGTGACGAAGTTGCCAGCGAGCGTGGCGGCGTTTACGGTGAGCGTGGCGGCGCTGGAACTGTCCACCTTCAAAATGTTTCCAGTGCTGGCAGTGACGGTGGCATTGCTTTCCACGGTGATGTTGCCCAACGCGGCGTTGCCCGTGGTGCCGGTCACGTAAAATCCGTCGCCGGAAGACGCCGTGAGGGCGCCGCCGTTGAGAATGACGGTGGCCGCGCCGCTGGCCGGCGCAGTTTTCCACAATTTGATGCCTTCCACCGTGCCGGTCATCGCGGTGTTGGTCAGGATGATGGAGTTCGCGCCGTCAATCACACCGCCGCAATCCGCCAGCGATGTGACGGTGGCGTTTTTGACGGTGATGACGCCGGTGGAATAAACCGCGGCGGAATGGCTGCCCGGAGCCGTGGCCGCCGCGAGCGCCGAACCGCCGGTCATCGTCACGTAACCGCCGCCAAAATCGGTGGCGATGGCGGACGCGTTGGCGTTGGAGGTGACGACGGTGACGTTGGACAGCGTGATGGAACCACCCCAAGTGACGTCCACGCCGTGCGCATTGAGGCCGCTGCAATTGATCGAGCCGCCGAGCATCGTGACTGAAGAACCGGAATACGTGGCGAACAAGCCGTTGGCCACCGAACCGGACGTGACGATGACGCCGTCGGTGATGACGACGGTGCCTTTGGTGGTGGAGTTGCCGGCGAGAACGCCGGCGTTGATGCCGTATTTGTCGCTGTTGTCGCTGCTGGAGGCGCTGCCGCTGGTGGTGGTTTTGACCGCGCCGACGGTGAGCGCGCCGGAATTATAGACGTAAATTCCGGATTGATCGGCGGCGCTGGTGCTGTTGGTGATTCCCACGAGCGCCGCCGCGCCGCCATTCAATGTATAAGCGCCGGTCTGCGCGCGCGCCGGTGACGCCGGCCCGCACACCATAAAACCAATCAACAGGGTGAAACAAACTTTGAACAACAGGCGCGCGGCGGCGGGACAACTTGTAATTTTTGTATTCATGAATCTTGTTTTGTATTTTTGTTTTCCGGCGCCCGGTTATCTGGCCAGGCGGAAGAAACGCGTGTCCGTTTTCATCGGAATCGAGACAGTTTGGGTTCCGTTGCTGATGCTGATGGTATTGGTCACCGTGGTCCAACTGTTCGACACAAGCAGGTTGCTGGTCCACTGGGGAGTGTAGTTGAAATTGGTGGCCCAAGCCGGCCAGGAAAGATCCAACTGGCTTGCGCCCTTGTCGGTGGTGATTGTGGGCAAGGGATGGGTGTATTTGTCCAGGAAGTCCAGCGCGGGCGTCACTCGCGTGGATTCAAACCGTGAATCCCCGTGGGTCCAGCCCGACTCGACGTTTAGACTGGATATGGCGTGTCGGTTGGTGAGCGCCTGGTTCAGTTCCACCGCCTGTCCATAAGGCACGGTACAGTCGTTATTCCCATGATCTTCCAGAAAGGCTGCCAGATATTTGGCCTTGACGATGTAGTTGGTCAGATTGGCTTGAGCTACGGTGGCGGGAATGTTTGTCAGGGCGTCGCCCAGCCACTCCGATTCGAAGGAGGAAGGCGAATTGTTCACATACCAGCCATTGGGGCAGGAAGCCGGCGGGTTCGCAGCCTGTTGGGCATCGCCGTCGCTGAAATCCACGGGACCATACCAGTCAATCACCGCCTGCACGGCGCTGGAAACATTGCTGTTGCCGAGCGAGTAATTGTCGAAAATGGTCGGCTGGTCGCCGGTCACGCCGAGCATCGCCGCAAACCAGCCGCCGGCCGATTCGCCCCAGGCGGCAAACCGGTTGGTATCGAGATTGTAAGTCGAAGCGTGGGCGCGCAACCAGCGAACCGAAGCCTTCACATCCTGCGCGCCAGCGGGAAACAACGCCTCGCTGGTCAGGCGATAATTGATGCAGGCGGCGGCATAACCGCGAGCGATGTAGTTTGTGACATCGTTTTCCGCCGGGCCTTTGTCGCCGCCGCTGAATCCGCCTCCGTGGATTCTGACGATCACCGGAAACGGACCGCTGGTGTTGGTGGGCACAAATAAATCCAGCTGTTGCGAAGAGGAAACAGTGCCGTAAGCCAGATTCAAATAGCTTGCATAATTGCCCTCCGTGCCCGGAGGAGGGCCAGGCGGCGGGTTCTGCGCCATGAGCAAGAAATTGGAAGAGGCAGCGGCCAACAACAGCAACGCAGACGCCAGCACGCTC
>JBEKUQ010000180.1:0-5647 GCA_049514835.1 Verrucomicrobiota bacterium
CCGCTACGCCGTCAGCCCCTCCCTCGCTTTGCAACAGGCCGTGGACGAAAAATTCGGCGAAGAAACCTACTACGCCAAAGTGGACGGCACCCTGCCCGAACGCGCCCCGCGCCGCTGGGAAAAACGCCCCCAGCCCAACGGCGAACCGGAGTAGCCGCGCGTCCAAATCAAACCCCTGCTGCCGTTATTCAAGAATGTTGAACCGCAAGATAATCCTATTTTGCAGTTTGGTGATCGCAGGGGTCATCGTGCATTTAGCATTCTACGGCCATCGGTCCTCTGGAGGTCTCGCGTTTATTTTGAAATCAAAAGTTGCCCTCAACTCGTCAGAGGAGATGATTGGGTTCCGAGCCGTATCCAGCAATCGCGTTAAGCTGGTCGCCGAAAGATCGGCCGAAATTTTCCTCGAACAATACGCCATAGCAAACAGCAACTTAACGAGGGTTAGCCGAGCCGCGCTTGCCACCAATTTTGTTGCGAACATCAAGGGTATGGACTGGAGGCAATCCAGCATTTCACCGGACGGCCGATATTTTGTTGTTTATGGCTCTGACAGTGACCGGAAGAGCCCTAGGTTCAGCGTCTACAATCTTGAATCAAATATGCTCGAACGACAAACCACCATTACAACTTCTATCTTTCGTCATTATTGGCAAAGCGACAGCAAGGCTGTTTGGGAGTTTTACAAAGTGCGGACGGGAGTTATTCGCGCCGTACGACGTGATGTCTTAACTGGCGCCGAGCAAGTCGAGTCCCTCATTCAAATACCCCCCGAAGAAGCCGTCCCCGTGGGTCTGGTCAGTGATTCAGAAGCGCTAATAATCCTTCCTCGTGTGGGCAACAATGGTGGCAAAATCACCATGATCAAAGCGCGTTTGCTTCCCAATGCGTTAAACGTGGAAATGGATGTGCCAATTGGGAAGAAGGAGGAGTTCGCGGGTGTTCATGGTGGGAACGGAGAAACTTTCCTTGTATCTTTGGGTCGCACGTTAGCTATTCCCGGGATTGCTGGCAGCGTACTGAATAGAACTGCACAACTTGTGCCTCGATTCAGATGTTCTATTGCAGTGATAAACATGAACTCAGGTGTCTTACAAAGGACTTCTTTGGAAGTTGATGCTGAATGGACTGAGGGGAGCATCAGCGCGACTTTCAACGGTGGATATGTTTATATCCTGACCGGACAGGAATTAATGTTTGGGCAGTTCGCTTCGACTGAACACTAGTCGACAGGCCGATGGCCTCCGCCCTGCGGTCGCGCCCATAACCGCTAAGATCCTCATCAAATAGGTTCAGCGATGTGTCCAGCACCAAACCATGTTCGTCCGCGTACTTTTTGGAAAGTTCCGTCTGGCGGCTGGCGGCGACGGGAGTCTCCTTTAACTTGCTCCGGCGTGGAAAACCGGACATAATTGTAAGCCCTTGGCATATCGAATATGAGCATAGTATTTAAGACTGATGGTCATATCAACTCCAAAATGGAGAGGACCGGGGTCAGGGTGAAACCTCCGTCCATCCTTCTTCGTCGGCTCCCTCCTGAACCCTTTATTCGGACAAACGTCACCTGCAAGCTCAAATCCCCCCCCAGCCCTCCATTGATGATTCTTCACTTTTTCGCTTTTTGCGTTTGACACTCCCGAGCTTAATGATAAACTACCAATTAGTGATGATGCATAACGCAAAGTCCAATCAGATCGCGGCCGCGGCGGCGAAGTCCCTGTCCGTCCATGCAGGTCCATGCCGTCCACCCGGCGTGCCCGCCGCCCTGTCCTCCGTAGTCATGGGCCAGGCGGCTCCCCCTCCGTCGTTGGGTGCTGGTGTTGGTGCGCTTTCTCCGCCAAAAAGTTGCCGTCAGTTGCGCTTCAGTTGCAGCTAGTTGCACTTAATCCCACTTAGTTGCACCTAGTTGCAGTTCCAGAGGGGGACCGGCGTGGGCTTATGGGCGGGGCGCGAAAAAATGCGGCTGGCGTCCAGGCTGTCAAACGCAGTAATGTTGGGGCCAGTTGCAATTCCAAAAATTATGAAAAAATATCTGACTGAATTCATCGGCACGTTTTTTCTGGTTCTCACCGTCGGCATGTGCCTCATCAAGCCAGACGTCGGCGGTTTCGCCCCGCTGGCCATCGGCTCGGCCCTGATGGTGATGGTGTACGCCGGCGGGCACATCTCAGGAGGCCACTACAACCCGGCGGTGACGCTGGCGGTGTGGTCGCGCGGGCGGTGCCCGTCGGCGGACGTGCCGGGCTACATGCTCTCGCAGGTGGCGGGCGCCTTCGCGGCGGCGTCCCTCGCCCTTTACCTCAAAGGCAACCCGGACATGGCGCCTGGCGAGATGAAGTTCCTGCCTTCGTTTCTGGCGGAATTGGTCGGGACGTTCGCGCTGGCCTATGTGGTGCTCAACGTGGCCACGGCCAAGGGCACGGCCGGCAATTCCAATTACGGGCTGGCCATTGGCTTCACGGTGACGGCGATGGCGTTTGCCTTGGGAGGGATTTCGGGCGGGGCGTTCAATCCGGCGGTGGCCGTGGGCATCACGGTGATGGGCCTGGCCAAGGGGGCCAACATCTGGATTTTCCTCCTGGCCGAGTTCGCGGCGGCGGTGCTGGCGGCGGCGGCCTTCCGCTTCGTGAACCCGGATGACAACTAAAATGAGTCTTGACAACGCGCGCTTTGCCGGCGCCTTTTTTCAGAGGAGCTTGATTTGCTTTTGCTCCTTCTCCAGCGCCGGCACCAGCCCCTCGATGCGCTGCCGGCGCCGTTCCATGATGTTCTTGTCCACCAGGGGATCGTAGGGCACGGGATAGCGGCCGTCGTAACAGGCCATGCAGAAGGATTCCCGCGGCAAGCCCGTGGCGCGCACCATGCCTTCGGCGGACAAATAGCCCAGCGAATCGGCGTTGATGTAGCGGCGGATGGCGTCCAGCGAATGGTTGGCCGCCATCAATTTGCTCCGGTCCGGAAAATCAATCCCATAGACGCACGGGTTCATGTGGGGCGGACAACTGACCAGGACGTGGACTTCCCTGGCGCCCGCCTCTTTCAGATTGTTGACACGGGCCTTGCAGGTGGTGCCGCGCACAATCGAGTCGTCCACCACAATGATCCGCTTGCCCCGCACCAGTTCGGTGATCAAATTGAGTTTGACCCGCACGTCGAAGTCGCGGATGAGCTGGGAGGGCTGGAGGAAACTGCGCCCCACGTAGTGATTGCGCACGAAGGCCATCTCGTAGGGGATGCCGGAGGCCAGCGAGTAACCCAGCGCCGCGCAGTTGCCGCTGTCGGGCACGGGCACCACCGCGTCCGCGGCCAGCGGATGTTCGCGGGCCAGTTCGCGTCCCAACTCGACCCGCACCTGATAGACGTTGCGATGGGCGATGTTGCTGTCGGGCCGCGCAAAATAGACGTACTCGAAGATGCAGAAGGCGCGCGCCGTTTGTTCCGGGAAGGCCTGGATGCTGCGCGGGCCGTTTTTGTCAATGATCACGATTTCCCCCGGCGCGACGTCCCGCTCGTATTTGGCGGAGATCAAATCCAACGCGCAGGTTTCGCTGGCCAGCACCCAGCCTTCCCCCGCCCGGCCCAGACAAAGCGGGCGGAAGCCGAAGGGATCGCGCACGCCGATCAATTCGGATTCGGTCATGATGACCAGTGAATAAGCGCCCTGCAGGCGGCGCACCGTCTGCACCAGATTGTTCTCGTTGCCGCCGATGGTGGGCTGGGCGAGGAGGTGGAGGATGATTTCGCTGTCCACGCTGGTCGTGAAGACGGCGCCGTGGCTGGCCTCCAGTTCCTCGCGCAATTGGGCGGCGTTGGTCAGATTGCCATTGTGGGCGATGGCGATCAGGCCGCGTTTGCTGTCCCCGGTCAGCGGCTGCGCGTTGCGCAGATGCGAGGAGCCGGTGGTGGAATAGCGGGTGTGGCCGATGGCCAGCGGGCCGGGCAGGTCCGCCAGCACTTCGGCGCTAAAAATCTGGGAGACCAGGCCCATGCGTTTGTGTTCGTGAAAGCGGCCGCCTTCGCAGGAAATGATGCCGGCGCTTTCCTGGCCGCGGTGTTGCAGGGCATAGAGGCCGTAGTACGTGAGTTCAGCCGCGTTGGGATGGCCGTAAATGCCGAACACGCCGCAGTAATGTTTTGGATGGTCGTTGGCCGAATTCAGAAAGCCCAATGTAGAGCAGCGTGCCGCAAGTTCAAGAAGGAACCGGAAATTTTCGGCGGCGCTCGCTGGCGCCCGCCGCGCGCGAGCGCATTCACGGACTCATTCAGGCTTGCCTTTTGGACCCGGAATTGCTACACCATGCCCTGACAATAAAAAAATATGCCTTCTTTCAGCTATGTGGCGCGCGATTCGGTGACGGGCCGGGAAATCCGCGCTTCCATTGACGCGTCCAGCGAGGCCAACGCGGTCGCCGCGCTGTTGAATCGCAACATGCTGGTGGTTTCCATCACCGAAAAACTGGGAAAAAAGGGCCGCACCGGCGGCGGCAAGGTGGCTTTGTCGGACCTCGTCATTTTCACCCGGCAACTGGCCACCATGATTGATGCCGGCCTGGCCATGGTCCAGTCCCTCCAGGCCCTGGCCGATCAGACGGACAATAAAGTCATGCGCGACGTCATCAAGGACGTGACGACGCGGGTGGAAGGCGGCGACAGTTTTTCCGAGGCGTTGCAGAAGCATCCCAAGGTGTTCAACCGGCTCTATTACTCCATGGTGGGCGCCGGGGAGAAGGGCGGCTTGCTGGCGGAAATCCTCAACCGCCTGGCCACCTATCTGGAAAACACCGCCCGGCTGCGCAAAAAGGTGAAGTCTTCCCTGATGTATCCGGTGGCGGTGACGATCGTGGCTATTGGCATCACCATTTTCCTCATGGTGGTGGTGGTGCCGGTTTTCAAGGATGTTTTCTCCGGCTTCGGCGGCAAGCTGCCGGCGCCAACGCAATTCCTCATCACGGTCAGCAATTTCATGAAGAGCAACATTATTTTGATCTTGGTGGGGATGGGCGGAATTGTCGGCGGCTGGTTCTATTATATCAGCACCCCGATGGGCCGGGCGTTTTGGGACGCCAAACGGATCAAGCTGCCCATCTTCGGGGTCATCGCCCACAAGATTTGCCTGGCGCGATTCGCCCGCACCATGGCGTCGCTGGTGCGCAGCGGCGTGCCGATTCTGGAGGTGCTCACCATCGTGCAAAACACCGTGGGCAACATCGTCATGGAAAACGCCCTCAAAACCGCGGCGGTGGACATTGAACGGGGCGAGGGCATTTCCACCGCGCTGGCCAAGCATCCGGTTTTCCCGGTGATGATCATCCGCATGCTCACAGCCGGAGAGCAAACGGGCAAGATTGACAACATGCTGGAGCGGGTGGCCGATTTTCTGGATGAGGAAATCAAAGCGACCTTGGACGGGCTGACCTCCTTGATCGAGCCGTTGCTGATCGTGTTTCTGGGGGTGGTGGTGGGCGGCATCGTGATCTGCATGTTCCTGCCCATCTTCAAGCTGAGCGACCTGGTCTCCGGCAAGCATTAAGAGAGCAAACTCAGGGCGCCCGGCCGGGAGCGGTGGAATTTGCGGCCGAAGCCTTGCATTTAATCCTTGCAATGCGGCTTGCGGCGTGCGCCGGCATTGCATAAAGTTTTGCCATGG
>JBEKUQ010000181.1:0-5637 GCA_049514835.1 Verrucomicrobiota bacterium
ACGGCTTCGTCAGGTGGTGGCGGCCGGGGCGGTCGAGGGGGCGGGTCGGGGACCAGCGCGGCGGTCTTGACCAATCTGGCTAATTTTTCCGGGCTTAACGGCGCTTTTCCGGAAGCAGGGCTGATGCAGGCGAACGACGGGAATATTTACGGCGCCACCTCCAGCGGCGGCGCGGACGGCTATGGCAATATCTTTGAGTTGTCAGGCTTTCCGCCCAGCATTTACCAGCAGCCGGCCAGCCAGAATTTCGCGGCCAAGGGGACCCATCACTTTACGGTTGGGGCGACGGGTTCGTCGCCGTTGACCTATCACTGGATGATGGACGGGACCAATCTGGCCAACGGCGGGAACATTTCCGGCGCGACCAACAGCCAATTGACCATTGGCCCCGCCGTGCTGGCGGATGCCGGAACTTATTCGGTGGTGGTGGCCAACGCTTTTGGCTCCGCCACCAGCGCGGTGGCGACGCTGACCGTCCCAGCTCCGACGTTGACCATAAAGTCACCCGGCCAGGATGTGACGGCCGCGTTGCTGACTGTCAAAGGAACGGCCACGGGCGCGTTCGGGGTGACCAATGTGCAATTCCAACTTAACAGCAACGTTTGGAGTTCGGCGGCGACGACGAACCGATGGACGAACTGGTCGGCCGTGGTGACCTTGCAGCCGGGTACCAATGTTTTCCGGGCCTATAGCGTGGACCCGGTGGGCAATCATTCGGTCACCAACAGCGCGACCGTTTTTTACGTGACAAAGAGTCCGCTGACCTTGTTGATCAAAGGTTTTGGAACCATCAGCCGCAGTTTCACCGGCACCAACCTGATCGTGGCCACCAACTATACCGTGACCGCTTCGCCCAAGCCATACAACCTGTTCTCCAATTGGACCGGCACCGTCACGGCGACCAACAATCCGCTGACCTTCCAGATGGTGTCCAACATGACGCTGACCGCCAATTTTGTGACCAATTCCTTCCTGCGCGCCGCCGGAACCTATAACGGACTGTTTTATGTTCCCGGCGCGGTGGGCGCGCAAAGCTCCGGGTTGCTGGGCGGCTTGACGGTGGGAAAGCAGGGCGGTTACACGGGCAACCTGTATGTGGGCGGAACTAACTACGGCGTGAGCGGCGGTTTCAATCTGGCGGGCGACGCGAGCAATCAGATTACGCGGGCGGCCAAACTGGGACCCATTTCGTTGACCCTGCACCTGGACTGGAACAGCACGCCGCCGCAAATCACCGGCACGGTGCAGGGAACCAACGGCGGCGCGTGGGTCGCGGCGCTGACCAATGAACTGGCCGGAACCGCTCTCGGCTCGGCCGAGTACACCATGCTGATTCCGCCGGGTGCCGGCGCTCCCTCCAATTGCCCGAGCGGCGATGGCTACGCCTTGATCACCAACCATCTGGGGAGTTTCACGGTGACGGGCGCATTGGCTGATGGCGCAACTTTCAGCCAGACCATCGCGGAATCGCAAGCCCTGCACCTGCCGTTTTATGCGACCCCTTACACCAATGGCGGATTGTTGCTGGGCTGGCTGGACCTGGGGAGCGGCGCGCCCGGCGGGAGTTTGACGTGGATACGTCCAACGGCCGCGAGCGGCTTATACCCCGACGGCTACACCAACATCGTCACCGCGAAAATCTCGGCCTGGAGCTATCCGGTGCCGAACACCAACATCATCATGCCTTTGCTTTCACCACAAACCGGCGGCACGGGCACAATTCCGGGAGAGGCGCGGCCAACTGGATCCGTCGTCATGCTGCTCCTCGAAAACTTGGATGTTTCAGGCGGTTTTCTGGCCGCCCCGCTCGTTTACAGCGTTTCGATTGACTACAACAACAACGATTTGGCGGTATGGAGTGGAGGGCCGACCAACTCCTTGAGCAGCACGTTCGCCCCCAAAACCGGTTTGTTGAAAATCACCTTTGGCAACGGCAACGGCACCAACACCACCGCCGGAACGGGGGTGATCCTGCAAGCTTATGCGCTGGGCGGCGGCTATTTTCTCACCAGCACCAACGCGGGAGGGTTCACGCTGGCTCCGACTCAACAGCAAGCCGGCATCGCGCCATGACCGCCTATTCGCCTCAGATCATCGGCCCGCTTTGGGGCGCGTCCGAATTCTGCCTGCTGCTCTTCAAGCGATCCAAGTCAGGCGCCGTCTCCAAGGACCGCCATTCCTTGGGAATCATCTGGCTGGTGATACTGGCGGCTATCGCCCTGAGCCTGGCCGCCGCTTACCAACTCCCATCCTGCCGGCTGCCCGATTCCAAGCTTGTAACTGCGGTTTCCTGCGGCCTTCTGCTTTTGGGCGTGGCTCTGCGCTGGTATGCGATTCTGTATCTTGGGCGATTCTTCACCGCCAACGTCGCGATCCACGCCGACCACCAGGTGGTGGATTCCGGGCCGTATCGGTTCATTCGCCATCCCAGTTATACCGGGTGCCTTCTGACCGCGGTGGGCTACTCGATGACCTTGAACAACTGGGCATCATTCGTGATAATCGTCCTGCCGTGCGTCGCCGTGATGCTCTGGCGCATCCAGGTCGAGGAACAAGCATTGCGCGAGGCGCTGGGCGAGCCGTATTCCAGTTACATGCGGCGCACCCGGCGCCTGATACCGTTTGTCTATTGATTCCGCCGTGTCCATGCCGGCAACAGGGCACAGCCCGGTTTTCGCGCGCGCGCGGGCCAAACAAAAGACCTTTCCCCGGTCCCCGACGGGTGCATTTCACTTTTTTGGGTTCCCCTCTTAATCTTAATCCTAATCTTAATCTTAATCCTAATCTTAATCTTAATCCCCCTCTTGTGCTTGAAGATTAAGAGTAAGATTAGGATTAAGATTAAGAAATCGGAAAAGATTGCCCAAAAATATGAAATGCACCCTCCCCGACTGGAAACCAAAGCCGCTTTTGTAATTGCCCCCGCGCCGGCCACGCCCTAGCTTGACACAGAACAAACACTGGTTATGAAAAAATATGCCCTGGGTTGCGGCGCTCTCCTGCTGCTGGGAATCGTGGTTCTGGTGCTCGTGGCTGTCGGCAGCTACAACCGGCTGGTGCGCTTGTCCCAGGCGACCAACAGCCATTGGGCCCAGGTGGAAAATGTTTATCAGCGGCGGGCCGATCTGGTGCCCAATCTGGTCGCCACCGTCTCCGGCGCGGCCAATTTTGAGAAATCCACCCTCACGGAAATCACCGCGGCCCGCGCCTCCGTCGGCCAGATGAAATTGGACCCGAACAGCGCCCCGGCCGACGCGGCCAAGCTGGCGGAATTTGAAAAGGCCCAAGGCGCTCTCTCCTCCGCCTTGTCGCGGTTGCTCGTCGTCTCCGAGCGCTATCCGGATTTGAAGGCCAGCGCCAATTTCCGCGATTTGCAGGCCCAATTGGAAGGCGCGGAAAACCGGATTAGTGTCGAGCGCGGGCGTTTTAACGAAGCGGTGCAGGCCTACGACACGGCCATCCAGTCGTTCCCCGCCGTTCTTTATGCTGGAAGTTTTGGTTTCGCGGCCAAGCCTTATTTCGCGGCCATCCCGGGCGCGGAAAAACCGCCGCAGGTGCAGTTCGATTTCAACAAACCGGCTCCCGCCAAACCTTGATTGCTTGAAAAGTATCTGGTCCATGCTGATGGGTCTATGGTGCGTGACGGCCTGGGGCGCCGAGGTGATTCCTACAAAACCGGCCCGCTATTTTAATGACTACGCGAATGTCGTCCCGCCAGCCACGGCGGCGCAGCTCGACCGGAAGCTCGAGGATTTTGAGCGGAGCAGTTCCAGCCAGATTGTCGTGGCCATCTACCCGAAGATGCAGTCCGATTCTTCGATTGAGGATTACACGGTGCGCGTGGCACAGTCGTGGAAGGCCGGGCAGCAAGGCAAGGACAATGGCGCCGTCCTGTTTGTCTTCATTCAAGACCGCAAGTTGTATTTACAAGTGGGTTACGGCCTGGAAGGAGCGTTGCCGGATGCGATGGGCAAGCGGATCATCGAAAATGAGATCACCCCGCGCTTCAAGGCCGGGAATTACGCGGGCGGTTTGAGCGCGGGAGTTGACGCCATCCTCGCTGCAACGAAGGGGGAATACAAGGGCACCGGCCATACCGTCGCGGATCAACATAGAGAGGCGCCATGGATGGTAGGTTTAATAATCATCCTGGTGCTCTTCCTCGTCTTGCGTTTTGTCAGATTCCCGACGCTGCGGCCCAGTGTGGGAGGATTGGTTCTCGGCAGCAGAGGTCATTCCTGGGGCGGGGGTGGCTGGACGGCCGGCGGTTTTGGCGGCGGCGGTTTTGGCGGGGGTGGCGGCGGGTTTTCAGGCGGCGGCGGCAGTTTTGGCGGCGGCGGCGCGGGAGGAAGCTGGTAGCCATGAGCGTGAAGGAATTCCTCAAACAGGTCCGGCACGACGACCTCGTCGCCGCGATTCGTCAGGCCGAGTCAATGACTTCCGGCGAAATCCGGGTTTTTATCAGCCACAAAAAAGTGGAGGACGCCGTCGCTGCCGCGCAGACTGCCTTTGTGCGCATGGGCATGGCCAAGACGCGCCATCGCAACGGGGTGTTGATATTTGTCGCGCCCAAGGCCCACAAGTTCGCCGTCATCGGCGACCACGCCGTGCATCAAAAGTGCGGCGATGTTTTCTGGCAGGCGCTGGCGGCGGAGATGTCGGGGCACTTCAAGAAATCCGACTTCACGGAGGGGATCCTCCACGGCGTGCGCAAGGCCGGGGAGTTGTTGGCGGCGCATTTTCCGCCGGAACCCGGCGGCGCCAGCGAGTTGTCGAACGAGGTGGAACACGATTGAGCCGCGCCGGCCTTGGCGGATTGGTCAGCCAGCCGATTCGGTCCGGCGGTTGCCGGCGGCCGCCGTGAAATTGCGCAAAATGTTCTGGGCGGAGCGCTTGACGCTTTCGCTCAGTTCCGGCGGCTGGAGGACCCGCGCGTTGCCGGCCCAGCCCAGTATCCACCGCTCCACCTCCGCCAGGCTGGAAAGGGTCATGCTCAGTTCCACCCCGCCGTCGGGCAATTCGCGCAACGCCTGCGATTCATGCCATTTTTTCTCGCGAATGTAGTCCGCCACCAGCTCGTTGAACCGGATCACCACCTGAAACTGGCCCTGGCCGGACTGCACCCCGAAGCTGTCGCGCAGCCGCTTTGTCAAGGAGAATTTTTGCGGGCGGACAAAGGTCTGGCCGGTGAGCTTGACCGCCTGGATGCGGGCGGGAACGAAGGTGCGGATGTCCTGGCGCAAATGGCACCAGGCGAACAGAAACCATTCGCCGTTGATGTTGGCCAGGTGATACGGGTCCACCACGCGCCGCTCCGTCTCGCGCCGGCCGGGCTTGCGGTAGGTCAGCTCCAGTTGACGGCGCTGGGCGGTGGCCTTGGCCAGGGTGTCGAAGTTCTCCGGCTTGAGAACCGGCTCGGCGCTGGTGCGGAAGGAGATGGTCTGCTCCCAGTCGGCCAGGTTGAGCGAAATGGTGTTGTGCAGGGAGGCGGCCATTTTTTTGAAGGCGCTGAGCAGCGGGCGCTCGAAGGCGGTGCCGCGATATTGCTGGAGCGCCTTCTCCGCCACCAGCAGCGCAAACAGTTCGCCCTCGGTGATCTGGAGGGTGGGAAAGGCGCCGACCTCCTGCGTGTAATGG
>JBEKUQ010000182.1:0-5637 GCA_049514835.1 Verrucomicrobiota bacterium
TTTTTTTCACTTTTTTCACATTTTTTTTCACCCGAGCCAGATTTGAGGCTCCCCGGCCCAAATACGGCAGGCCATAAACGGGAATTCCCGGAAGCAGCTCACAAATGGCGCGGATATTGCTCCGCGATGAAAAATCCGGCCTTCCCACCGCCATCATCACAATCTTAATGTCCTCAATCCCAATGGTTTGCATATATTTCACCGTCAACATTGTATGGTTGATCGTCCCCAGACTATTCAGCGCCACGATGATGGTTTGGCAGCGGAGAAGTGAAATAATGTCGGCCGCCGCATAATCTTCACCCAGCGGCGCAAGCACGCCCCCGCAACCTTCCACCAGCAGGATCCTACAGCGCCGGCTCAGGCGTCGAATGCCCGCCAGGGCATGGCGCAAAGGAATCTGGGGGGTGTGGTCTTCCTTTGCCGCCACCCACGGGGCCAGCGGCCTGCGGAAGAAGAAGGGGTTGGTTTGCCGGAGGGTCAGGTCCTCCTTTTGGAGCCGCTGCAACAGGCGGGCGTCGTTGCGGGAACCGGAACAAAACGGTTTCATGGCCAGGGCCTGACGCCCTTCCTCGCGCAATTGGCGGAGCAGCAGGGCTGTCAAAACTGTTTTCCCGACGCCCGTGCCGGTGCCTGCAATGAACAAGATTCGGCCCACCGGCAGAGGTTCCTAGGCGGTTTTGCCGCGGCGCAGATATTCCTGCATGGCGGCCCGAACGGTTTCCAGATTGGCCGCGGCCTGGACCATGAATTCATCGGCGCCGGTCAGATCGCCGCTCCGGCCGCGTCTCTCCAATTCGCGGAGGGGCGCCACCATGGCGGACATGCCGCAGGAGAGGCTGGCGCCGGCCAGTCTATGGGCCAGATAATTCACGTCGCCCGCGGAACGTTCTTCCAGGGCCGCTCGCAGGGCGGGCATGATCTCGCCGGCCTGGTCGAAGTAGAGCTTGGCCAGTTCCTGCAGGAAGACGGGGTCCTCTCCCGAGGCGGAGCGCAACTGCTCAAAATCCACGGGTGGTTCGCCGGAGGGAACCGGAGGTTCCTGGTCGTTGGGTGTCACGGGTGTTGGTATTCGCGGACGTAAGTGCCGACTTTGCTGCGGGTCAATTCCAGGTGGCGGCTGGTCTGGGCGAACAAGGCCTCGGCGTTGGTCAGGTGGCCTTCCTTGCCCTGGCGTTCCAGTTCGCGCAGCGGCAGGACCATGGCGGACATGCCGCAGGCCAGGCTGGCGCCGACCAGTTTGTGGGCGAAATGATCCACATCCTTGGCCGATCCGGCGGCGATGGCCCCGCGGAGGCCGTTCATCAAATCCTTGGCCTGGGCGAAGTAGAGGTCCACCAGTTCCTGTAACATGGCAGGGTCTTCGTTGGCCGCCGCCTCCAGTCTTTCCAAGTCCACCAAGTCATTGTCGCTGGTCGCCTCCGGCGGCACGGCATGGGCGGCCGCAGGGGAACGGGCGGCGGCGGCGGGCAAAGGAGCGCGTTCCAGCGCTTTCTTCAATTCTGTGTCCTTGACCGGTTTGGAGAGGTAATCACTCATCTGGGCGGCCAGGCATTTCTCTTGGTCGCCCTGCATGGCGTTGGCGGTCATGGCGATGATAAAGGCGGGCGGCCGGCCCTCGGCCTTTTCGCGGGAGCGGATATGCTCGGTGGCTTCGTAGCCATCCATCTGGGGCATCTGGCAGTCCATGAGGATGACATCGTACGGTTTCTGGCCCGACATTTCCAGGGCTTCGACGCCGTTGCTGGCCACATCAGGCGTGTAGCCGAGTTTCTTCAATTGGGCGACCGCGACGCGTTGGTTGATCAGATTGTCTTCGGCGAGAAGGACGCGGAGTGGGCGGGTCGGCATGACAATGGGCGGTTTTGGCGGCGGGGTCTGGCTGGGGGCGGGCGCGGGCGCGCCCTTTTCATGGGAGGGGCCGGTGAGGCACTCGTAAAGCCGGGCGCGTTTGACCGGTTTGACCAGGCAGGCGTCCACTCCCATCTCGGCCAGTTTGTCGTCGTCCATCAGCTTGCCCAGGGAGGTGAGGAGGATGACCCGGGTTTTGGCGATGGCGGGGTCTGATTTGATGACATGGGCCAGGGTGATGCCGTTCATGCCGGGCATGTGCATGTCAAGAAGAACGGCGTCCACCGGGTCATGCGCGGAATCCTGCAGTTTCTCCAGCGCTTCCTGGGCGCCGTTGGCCGCGCAGGAGCGCATTCCCCAATGGTGCAGCAATTCCTCCAGGATCTGGCGGTTGGTCTGATTGTCGTCCACGATCATGACGTGCAGGTTGATCTTGCCGGGTTTGGCCGCGGCGGTTTTGGCGCCGGCGGACTGTTTGTCGAAGCCGGCGGTGAACCAGAAGGTCGAACCGTGGCCGGGCACGCTGGTGCAACCGATCTCGCCTCCCATCAATTCCACCAGTTGCTTGGAGATGGCCAGGCCCAGGC
Source organism: Verrucomicrobiota bacterium (assembly GCA_049514835.1). Classification (GTDB taxonomy): domain Bacteria; phylum Verrucomicrobiota; class Verrucomicrobiia; order Limisphaerales; family Palsa-1400; genus JBEKOF01. The sequence continues at coordinate 2,439 of JBEKUQ010000182.1, forward strand.
CGGTGCCGCCGTACTTGCGCGTGGTCGAACTGTCCGCCTGGCTGAAGACCTGGAACAGTTTGGGCTGCGTGTCCACCTCGATGCCGATGCCGGTGTCCCGCACCTCAAACCGCAGTTCGACGTGAGTTTCGGTTTCCTTCACCGCGGAGACAGAGACCACCACTTCGCCGTAGTCGGTGAACTTGACGGCGTTGCTGACCAGATTGACCACGATCTGGCGCAGGCGTCTGGGATCCCCGCGGAGCTGGGTGGGGACATCCGCCAGGACGAACCCGGCCAATTCGATGTTCTTGGCCTGGGCGTTTTCGGCCAGAAGTTCCAGGGCGCCTTCGATGGTTTCCTGCAAATCAAAATCCATCGTCTCAAAAATGAGCTTCTTGGCTTCCGACTTGGAGAAGTCCAGTACGTCGTTGATCAAGAGCAGGAGCGATTCGGCGCTGCGCCGGATGGCGTCGGCGTACTCGCGCTGTTGCGAACTGAGCGGCGTGTCGCGCAGCAGGTTGGCCATGCCGATGACCCCGTTCATGGGGGTGCGGATTTCATGGCTCATTTTGGCCAGAAATTCGCTCTTGGCCTTGACCGCCGCATCGGCCTCCGCCTTGGCCTGCCGGAGTTCTTCCTCCACCTTTTTGTATTCGGTGATGTCGAGCATGGTGCCCACGTAGCCGCCGCTGTCCGGGCTGGGTTCAATCGGGTCGCCGTTTTCATCCTTGGCCGGCTGTTCCGGCGGAATCAAGGCGGCGCGGCAGGAAACCCAGTGGACCTCGCCCTGCGGGGTGACCAGGCGGAATTCCTGGAAGCAATCCTTGCGTTCGCGCACGCATTGTTGCCACCACTGCACCACCGTCGGTTTGTCCTCCGGATGCAAGGCCCGCATCCAGCCCTCCCCCATGCTTTCGCCCGGCGTCAGCCCCGTCATCTGCAGCCACTTCGGATTGCTGTAAAGGCGCCCCCCGGAAATATCGGCCAGGAAAATGCCGGCGGGCGAGGACTCGCTCAAGGAACGAAACTTGGCTTCGCTGCGTTCCAAAGAGGTTTGCACCAGCCGGTAGCGGGTGTTTTCCTGCTTGAGCGCCTCAATCCGTTCGGCCACCTCGCGGGCGACGATTTCATTGAGAATCTCCTCCTCGGCCTGGTGCCGCGCCAAACCGGCCATCAGACGAAGGCTCTCCCAAATCCAGATGGCCAGCAAGGTGTCCTCGAACAACACCCAGCCGGTGAATTCGACCCAGGTCCACGGCATGATATACGCCGGCGCAAAGAAGATCGTCTGCACCCATTGCCCCATGCGGTCGTCCAGCGCCACCGCCAGCGTCGCCGTCATCAGAATCTTGATGTCGCGATAGGCCGCCAGCGATGCCAGCGCGCCAAATATGAAAAAATGCGTTTCAAAGCCGCGCCCCGTCAGGAAGATAAAGAGCGAGGGCGTCAGCATCTGCCCGATGGCGATGACGTGCCGCGTGTAGGCCCGGCCCGGATGAAACAGCGCCAGGGTCAGCGGCAGCAGATAGATCAGCCCCGACAATCCCGCCGCCATCTGGAAGAGGCGCCACTGGGGAATATCCTTGAACTGGTCTATTGACGGGGCGATGAGCGAGGCCGCCGCCATCGCCGCCAGCCACTCGAACGCGATCAGCCACGCGAACATCCGGTCCGTCGCCTTGTAATTGACCTGTTTCTGCTGACGAAAAAACTCCGCGGCGCGTTTGGTCGCCGGGTTTTCAGGAGCCGTGACTGTTTCAACTGAACTCACGCAATTGGGCAAAGGTCTCCGGGCAATTCAGAGCCATAAGACTATCTCTTTATCGGCAAAAATGGCAACTTAATTTAGGCGCGCAAAAGGCCCGTTCGGCGCCTTCCAACGCTCGCTGCGGCCGGAACAGTTTCAGCGTGGCCGAGCCGGAAAAGGCAGGGCGGGCAGTCCACTGCCCGCCGTCGGGCTTTGCCAGAAGAAGCAACTTCGCGCCTTGTTCCCCTGAACCTGCCTCTTAATCTTAATCCTAATCTTAATCTCAATCTCAACCCAAACCTGCCGCCGCTCGGCAGACTTCCGTGCCACCATGCATGTCCGTCCGCTGTTCCCTCTCCGCTCCCATCCGATGGGAGGGGAGAGGGTCAGGGTGAGGTGAGGGTTCATGGGGACTGCTCGACCTGCCTTCCGTATCTGGCCCGGTCGCCCTCACCTCCAACTGGTGAGAATGTGCTTGTTGACGGCGCTGTTGTAGGGGGTTGAGAGATCCACCTTTTTCATATAACCGAACGACCAGATCATGGCGGTGCCGGACACGGAGAAAGCATTGGTGTTCATTAGCTTCGCCCAAATCAGTGTGTCAGTGCATTTGCCGTCATAATTCAAATCCAGCGTAATGATGTAGGGCATTCCCCACGGGTCGCGCAAAATGTTGTTCGCGTCAACGCCGGGCGAATTGGTATCCACCGCAGGCCGGGCCGTGTAAAGAGGGAGCTGGCGCGAGTTGTAGGTGTGCCGGGTCACGCTGTTCTCAGGATAATAGGCGGCATCGGTCAGGATCGAGATCACCTCGGAATTGCAGTTTTGATAAGGGCTTCCCGGAGTCGCCGGGTTCTGGCTGATGGCGGTGGGGCCCACAATGGTCAGGCCTTCCAGCGGCGACGGCGGAGAAGTTCCCTTTACCACCGTGCCAAAGGTAAAATCGCCGCCTTTGGTGCCGGGCGAAAGTGGATTGCCAAGATTGGCCGCGGCGTTCATGGCGGAGGAGGACACCGGCAGGCTGCTGTAATCGTTGTAATACTGGTCAATGGAGGCGCGCAAATTCGCCATTTCAACCTGCGCCATTTTTTCCTTGGCCCTCGTCTTGGCCATGGCGACGGCCGGCAGCAACATTCCCGCCAAAATACCGATGATCGCGATGACCACCAGCAACTCAGTCAGTGTAAACGCAGCTTCATTGCGAGGCTGCTCTGGAGATGGGTTCTTCATAGTTGTACCTTACATTACATGAGGGCTTCGGGAAAGGCAAAAGCGCCGCGCGGACGCCTCCCGCCGCATCTCAGTTCTTGGACAACTCCGAGGTAGGGACGCCGCGCTGCGGCGTCCAAGTCGGCGCCACGCGCCGACCCTCCCAAAGCCCGGGATGCGCCCGGCGTCTCCCGCCGCATTCGCCAGACCGCGGACCCAGCCGGCCCGTGCCGGCGCAAAAGCGCGGCGATGCAAACTCGA
>JBEKUQ010000183.1:0-5630 GCA_049514835.1 Verrucomicrobiota bacterium
GTCAATGCGCTCCTTCAACAATTGCTGGTGGGTGGAGATGGGCAGGACGGCGTTGCCGATTTCATGGGCGAGCCGCTCCGCCATTTCCTGGACCAGGCGCAAATTGGCCGTCTCCACCTCCAATTGCCGCAGGCGGTCCGACTGGCTGCAATCTTCAATCGTCAAGAGCACGGCGTTGGGCACGGCCGATTGGCGTTTCTTGAAGGGGGTGGCGGTGATGAGGTAATGGCGCTCCGGCTGGCCCGGCGGCTGATAGCGGACGGCCGGCATGGCGGCCCCGGTTTTGAGCACTTCAAAGACGCGGCTGCCGATGGCCTGGGGAAGGTCGCTGAATTCCATCGCCCCCGGGGCGCGTCCGGCGCGCGGGAAGCAGTTGCGCGCCATCTCGTTGGCGTGCAGGACCGTCAAGTCCCGGCCCACCACGACGCAGCCGCTGCTGAATTGATGGAGGATGTCCGACATCATGTCGTGGTCGGAGGCGATCTGGTCGTGCAGCCAGATATTCTTGACAGATTGTCCGAGCTGTTCGAGCAGATGAAAGAGCAACTGCAATTCCTCCTTGCTCAGGCTCTCCCCGGTGACATGACCGTCAAACACGGCCACGCCGACCAGGGATTCCCGGTCGAGCACCGGGATGGCGACCTGGGCGCTCAACAGATCAAATTCCTTGCGCATCTGCGAATCCCGCCCGGCCTCCGGGCTGTCGCAGCGCAAGATGCGGCCGTGGCGGAAGAGATGGCCGCCAATGCCCGATTCGAGGGACAATTCAAAATGTTCGAGCAGGCCCGGAGCCAGGCCGATGGCGCAGGCCGAGTGCAAGCGCCGCGCCCCCACTGGTTCGGGCGTGTCGGCCAGGGAGCCGGCCGGCTGGCGCAAGAAAATAGCCGCGCGGTTGACCCCGACGATCTTGCGGAGCGAAATCAGGAACTCCTTGAGGAGCGATTCCGCGTTGAGGTCGTGCAGCAGGATGGAAGAGTAATTGCGCAACATCTCCAGGGTGGGGGAGGGAATCGGGCTGGTCTCGGCCGGGGCCCTGGCCTCGGCGCGATGAGGGGCTTCGGCCGGAAGAGGCTCCCCCGCGGCCCGTTCGGCCAGGAGCCGCCCGAGCACGGCGTTGAGCAAGGCCGCCCGGACCGGCTTGACCAGCACCTGGCTGGCCCCCAAAAGGTAGGCCTCCTCTTCCCACTCCTGGCCCGGCGCCGAGGCGTAAAGGAGCAGCGGTGAACGGGGCAAAATGCGGCGCAGCCGCTTGATGGCGCGGATGGGCTGGACCGTGGTCAAATCCACCTCGCAGATACAGGCATCAATGGAGGTGGCGGAGAGGCGCATCTCATCCTCGCTCAAATCGGTCTGCTGGATCAACTGGTAGAGGCCGGGGTCCAGGGCGGCGCGCACGGCGGCGGCCAGTTCGGGTTGCGGGGCGATGACGAGAAGGGTGTTCATGCCGGGACGGCCTCCCCGTTGGACTCCACCGCCACGCGCAGGCGGTTTGGCGCCGGATGCAGCTTGCTGGGCAAATCAACCTGCACCATCGTGCCTTGCTTCTGTTTGCTGGTGATGCTCAGAGTGCCGCCGTGCAAATGGACGATCTTGCGGGCGATGGCCAGCCCCAGGCCGAAGCCGCGCTTGCCGTCGCCCGTGTTCTTGGTGGTGAAATAAGGGGTGAAAACCCGCTGCAAATTCTCGGTGCTGATGCCTTCGCCGTGGTCAACAATCCTGATCCGGTGCCATTCGCGGCTCAACTCCGTCTTGGGCAGGGTGGTGAGTTGGATCTCGACCCGGCCCCTGGCGTGGGAGGCGTCCACCGCGTTGGAGAGCAGGTTGCAGATCAGCCGCTTGATCAACACCGAATCCATTTCCACCGTCACCTCCGCGCTCCCCTCAAAACGGATTTCCACCCCCTTGGCCTCGGCGGCCGGCTGGGTCAGCGCGAGCGCGTCCCGCACGGTGGCATTGAGCGAACCGCGCGTCCCCTCCATCTGCGAGGCGCGGGAGAAGAAGAGCGCCTCGTTGACGTAGGCGCGCACCGTCTCCAGGTTGCGCAGCCCGACCGGGAGCAACTCGTTGATCGTCGCCTGGTTGAGCTCCGATTCCCGGAGCAGTTGCAGGAGGGTTTGCACGGGTGTCAACAAATTATTCAGGTCGTGGGCCAGGCCGCGCGACATCCGCCCCAGCAAGTCCTGCTCGTGGACGACCTGCAATTGGTGGCGCAGGCGGATTTGATTGAGCAAGAAGCCCAGGCTGGAGGACAGTTCGGTGAGCAGGCGCAGGTCGTGCGGCGTGAACAGGTCGCCGCTGGCCTTGGCCCCCAGCAACATGAACCCCACCAAATCGCTGCCCGAAAAGAAGGGAAAACAAAACTCCGGCTCGAACAGCCGCAACTGCTGCCGCGCTTCCCGCGCCAGCAGGGTTTCATTGCCCGTTTCATAGAGCGGGTTGCAGGACAAGTACTTGACCCGCGCCTGCTGGAAATAGCGGAAGACGGGCGATTCAATTTGCCAGTCGGACAGGGCCATGTCGGCCCGCGGCGGCAGGGAGTGGAGCAGGACAAAACCGCGGCTGGCCTCGTCGAGCAGGATGATCTGATAACTGCGCACGCGGATGGTGATGGCCAGCAGGTCGTGCAGCTCTTGCAGGGCGATCTCCGGCTCCGGCAAGGAGCGGATGGTTTCAATCACGCTCTGGACCCGGGCGTGGTACTCGAAGCGGTCTCCCAGGATTTGCCGCTCCAGTTTGTCGGTGCCTTTGCCAAAGAACTGGGGGAAGAGCAGCGAGGCGACCAGGGCGCTGGCCAGCAGCACGACGATGGCGGCGGTAAAAGAGACCGGGTTAAAGCTGTTCTCCGGCGCGAAATGTTCAATCACCAGCAGGAACGTCACGCCGGTCAGAAACATGAAACTCAGCCGCACCAGTTGCGCCGCAAACCGGCTCATCGTCACATGAATATCCAGCAGCTTGTGCTGGAGGACGCTGTAGCCGATCACCACCACATAAAACAACGCCGACAAGCTTCCCAAAGGATAAAAGGGGATTTTGGTAAAGGGATAGGTGACATGCGATCCATGGCTGAGGATGGGGAACAGATCATTGGTCCCAAAAACCCACATTCCAAGAATGACCGAGAGCATGGCGCGCAAGCGGATGCGCTGGGTGGGCGGGCATGATTTCTGTTTGCGATAAAGCATGACCAGCGCCGTGCCGGTCAAAAGAACATAAAAGATGCCATCCAATTTAAAGAAGGGGCCGGCCACCGACCAATATCCGGCATCATTGACCCACTTCACCCCGGTGATAAAAGAGTTAAAACAAAGGCTGACGGCGAAGCCGGCGTGAATCAAATACAAAACGGGCAGAACCCACCGCCGGATGCGGGTGCCCGAGATGACGGCGCACAAATGGAAAAGGGTCAGCGGCATGAAGATCACCCCCAGTTGCAGCACCTTGGCCCACTGAAAGGCCGTCTGGGCGTTGCTCAGCCCGCTCAAATGATACACGCCGAAATTCCACAGCGTCACGGAAATCCCCCACAGCACGTAAACGCGGTGCAGGCGCGACCGGAAATCGCGGGTCAGCACGAAGACCATGAGCGCGACGTTTAAAAGAGTCGCCATCAGCGCCGTAATTCTTATGACTTCAAATAAATGCACGGCCTATTCAGATTCTTTTCAAAACCAGACATGCATATCGCCCCCCAAATCCGCATTGAGGTTGAGCGCCACGCGCACCGGGTAGGAGCGGGCGGCCCCTCGCACATAATCCAAATCGCACGCCTCGTCCGGGTCCTCCAGATTGATGGTCGGCGGGATCTCCTGGCGCGCCAGCGTCAGCGCGGCGATCACGGTCTCGATCGCCCCGGAGGCCCCCATCAGATGCCCCGTCACCGGCTTGGTCGCGCTGATGGCCAATCGCCGGGAATGATCTTGAAAGACCCGTTTAATGGAGGCCGTTTCGATGGGATCATTCAACGGCGTGGCCGAGCCGTGCGCATTGATGTAATCCACCTCCGTCGGATGCAGGCGGGCCTGGTGCAAGGCCCTTTCCAAGGCCCGGCGATAGCCCAGGCCCTCTGGATGCGGATCGGTGGGGTGGTAGGCTTCGCAACTTCGGCCATGCCCGGCAATTTCGGCGTAAATCCGCGCGCCGCGTCCCCTGGCATGGGAGAGCTCTTCCAAAATGAGGAAGGCCGAGCCTTCGCCCAGCACAAAGCCATCGCGGGATTTGTCAAATGGCCGCATGGCCCTGGCGGGATCCCCGTCCAACTCCGTCATGGCGCGAACCCGGCAAAAACTCATGTGCATCAATTCTATCATCTCCTCCGATCCCCCGGCCACCGCCACGTCCGCATCATCCGAGCGGATGAGATGGGCGGCGTAACCGATGGCGTCGTTGCCGGAAGCGCAGCCCGAACAATAGGTCACGACGTTGCCGTGGATGCCCAGGAACAGGCCGATGGTGCTGCTGCCTTCTCCGCAATAACCGCCCACCACATCGTAGGGGTGGAGGGCGCGGTAGTTGTGCTTGCCCAAATGGTAACTGTCGCGCAGGTTGATCACGCTGACCGCCCCGCTGATGGTCGGTCCCTCGACCACGCTCGTCCGATCCGGATCCAACCTGGCAATTTCAATGCCCGCATCCCTGATGGCCAGCATCGCCGCCGCCACGCCGAATTGCACGGTCAATGCATAATGGGCAAATTTCTTGGCGGAGGTGAACCGCGCAATGTCGAAATCCTTGACTTCCGCCCCGATTTTTACCGGCAGTTTGCTCGCATCGAAGCGGCCCACGGGTGCCGCCGCGCTCACCCCGCCCCGCACGTTTTCCCAAAAGCGGACCAGATCCTGGCCGCAGGGGGAGATGACACCCATCCCCGTAATCACCACCCGGCGTTGCGTGCAGTCAAAGCTCATTTCTTTTTGGCGTTTGATACCATGCTGTCAAGATACTCATCGCATTGCCAGACTGCTGGCTGTCTTTTGGCAATCCCTTTGCTTTAATTGTCCACCCCTGATTAAGTGAGCCAAAATGGCCCACTGCCAAACCGACGCCCAGCCGTTTTCCTAACCAGCATCCCTCCCGTTCCCGCGCGCCCATTTCATGGCGCCGCTGTCAAGCCAACGCCCTTCTGTTCCATCCTGACAAACCTGGCAGCCACCCTGCATTCGGGTTCCCTGCTCCCCAGCCTGATCACAATCGAAAAAACCATCGAAAACCGTCGCCACACAGCCTGCAAGGAGACATCAGGGTGCTTTTTAATACAGACGGCCCCGACAATCAACACATTATTCACATTTTATTGACAACTTATTGACAACGTGGTAATCGCGCCAGCGGCTTTGGAGTGCGGGAAGCCCGGTCCCGCTTTCCAAAGCGGCGGCAAGCCGCCGCAGTCCAGACAAGCAACCGCGCCACGGTCTTCCAATGACAGACGCATGTTTTGTGCGGTTGGCCGGGAACCTTTTTGAGATTCGGCTCTCTTACCTAGAGTAAAAGACAAACTAAACGAAAGAGGAACCCCATGAAAACGAAACACACTCTAATGCGGGCATCCACCGGAGCCTGCGCTTGCATTCTCGCCGTCGCCGGTCTCCTGGCCTTGGCCGGCACGGTCTCGGCGGCCGGCAGAAAGCCGA
>JBEKUQ010000184.1:0-5616 GCA_049514835.1 Verrucomicrobiota bacterium
CAGTTCAACACGGAAAAACTGGTCCAACTGCGCAATTACTTCGAGGGCGTTTACAAGGAGCTGTCCAAGTTTACCAGCCCCGCCAACGAGCGCGTGGACAGCGACATTCTTATTTACCAGGTGCCGGGCGGCATGCTTTCCAACTTCCGCTCCCAGCTCAAGGAGCAAGGCATGTCCGACCGTTTTGACCAGGTCGTTCGGGAAATGACGGCCGTGCGCGAGGCCCTGGGCTGGATTCCTTTGGTCACGCCCACTTCCCAGATCGTCGGCACCCAGGCCATGATGAACGTCAAGTTCGGCCGCTGGAAAATGATCTGCCAGCCCGCCCAGGACATCGCCCTCGGCAAATACGGCAAAACCCCGGGCCGCATTGATCCCGAGGTGCTGGCCCAGGTCGAAAAACTCTCCGGCAAAAAACCCGTCACCGCCCGCCCCGCCGATCTCCTCGAACCCGGCCTGGAAAAATGTCGCCAGCAATGCGCCGCTTTGGGCCTGCCCGTGCAAGACGAAATCGCGGTGCTCTTCGCCATGTTCCCGCAACAGGTCCAGGCCTTGCTCAAGCCCCAACCGGCGGCGCCCGCCGCCTCGCCCGTCCCGGCGGCGCTCGTCGCTTCGCCCGCCCCGCCGGCGGCTCAGCCAGCTCCGGCTCTGCGGGCCAACGGACGCGGCAAACGCTTGTTCGTCACCCTCAACGGCCAGCGGCACGACGTGCTGGTCGAAACTTTGGACAACTGAACCGTCGAAACTTTTATCCTGATATGAACCCCATTCCATCCACCCCTGCGGCAAACGGCCTGCCGGCGGAATTTCCACCGGTCGGCTATGGCGATTGGCGTCACCTCGTCGAGGCCGAGCTGAAAGGCGCTCCTTTCGACAAGCGCATGCTCACCCCCACTTATGAACGCATCACCCTTAAACCCATCTACCGGCGTGAGGACATCGCCCATCTGCCCCACCTCGATTCCTTTCCCGGTTTCGCCCCCTTTGTGCGCGGGACCTCCGCCGCCGGTTTTGTCAGCCAGCCCTGGGCCATTTCGCAGGAAATCACCTGCTCCAGCCCGACGGAATTCAACCACGAGGCGCGCAACTCGCTGGCCGGCGGCCTCAACGCTTTGAACATGGTTCTCGACAAGGCCACCCGCAATGGCCGCGACCCGGATTGGGCCAAGCCGGAGGAAGTCGGTTCCGGCGGCCTTTCCATTGCCACGCTCCGCGATCTGGACCGCGCTCTGGACGGCATTGACCTCAGAACCACCACCTTGTTCGTCCGTTCCGGCGCCTCCGCCATGCCCTTCGCCGTCCTTCTCTTTGCCCTCATGCGCCGGCGCCGGCAGAAACCGAGCGTCCTGCGCGGCTGCATCGAAATGGACCCGCTGGGCGTTCTCTCCCACGAGGGCAGTCTGCCTCAGTCCTTGCAAGCCGCCTATCGCGAAATGGCAGCCCTGACCCGCTGGGCCTCGGACCACTCCCCCAGCGTGCAAACCATCTGCGTCCACAGCCGCGCCTGGCATGAAGCCGGCGCCAACGCCGTCCAGGAACTGGCTTTCACCCTCGCCACCGCCATTGAATACCTGCGCGAAATGCACCAGCGCGGACTGGACGTGAACACCGTCGCCCCGCGCCTCCGCTTCGCCGTCACCGTCGGCGTCAACTTCTTCATGGAAATCGCCAAACTGCGGGCCTTGCGCATGCTCTGGTCGCGGGCCGTCGCCGCTCTCGGCGGCCATCCGGATGCGCAAAAGCTCTCCCTCCATGTCCGCACCTCGCAATGGAACAAAAGCGTTTGTGATCCCCACAACAACATGCTCCGCGCCACCGTCGAAGCCCTGGCCGGCGTCCTGGGCGGCTGCGACAGCTTGCAAGTCGGCGCCTTCGACGAAGTGGCCCGCCCGCCCGATGATTTCAGCCGCCGCATCGCCCGCAACACCCAGCTCATCCTGCAAAAGGAATGCAACCTCACGCAAGTCCTGGACCCGGCCGGCGGTTCCTGGTTTGCCGAAGTGGTCACCGCCCAACTCGCCTCCAGCGCCTGGTCGCTTTTTCAGGAGGTCGAACAACTGGGCGGCATGGGCGCCGCTCTCCTCGCCGGCTTTCCGCAGAAATCCATTGATGCCGTCGCGGCGGAAAAAATGCAGGCCGCCGCCTCCCGCCGCCAATCCATGGTGGGCGTCAACCAATACGCCAACCCGAAGGAAACTCCCTTGGAAGTGCCGGCCCTGGATGCAAAACTGTTTCACAAACGCCGCGCCCAGCAAGTGGCCTCCCATCGCACCTCCCTCGATGATCCCGACAGCGAAGTCGTGATGAAAAGACTGTCCAACATCGTCAATATCCGCGGCGAAGGTCTTTTCGCCGAGTGCATGGAAGCCGTCGCCGCCGGCGCGACCTTGGGCGAGATTGTCCGCGCCATTCGCATCCACGACCACCCCTGCGCTCCCATCGTCCCGGTCAGCCTGACCCGCCCCGCCATCCCCTTTGAACGGCTGCGCGCCGCCATGGACCGATACCTCGCCCGGCACGACAAACGCCCCCAGGTCTTCCTCTGCAACATGGGACCACTGCCGGACTACAAAGCCCGCGCTGACTTTTCGCGCGGTTTCTTTTCCATCGCCGGTTACGAAGTGGTCTCGCCGGAAGGATTCCCCTCGCCCGAAGCCGCCGTCCAGGCCTTTGTCCAATCCGGCGCGCCCATCGCCGTCATCTGTTCCACCGACAACAACTACCCAACCCTGGTGCCGCCGCTGGTCAAAGGCCTCCGCGCCGCCCGGCCCGCCGCCATCATCGCCCTGGCCGGATTCCCGCTCGACCAGGTTGAGGCTCACAAGAAGACTGGCGTGGATGAGTTCGTCCATCTCCGCGCCGACGCCGTGCAATCCCTCGCCAATTTTCACGCCAAACTGGGCATCGAATTATGAAGACCTTTCCCGATTTTACCAAAATTCCTTTTGACACTGCGCCCGCCCCCGCCAGCTTCGAGAATTGGCGCGCCCGCTTCGAGGCCGACATGGGCAAGCCGTTGGATCAATGCCTGCAACACACCTTGGAAGGCATTGACCTCCGGCCCGTCTATGCCGCGGCGGATCTCGCCCCCTGCCAGCATCTGGACTCCCTGCCCGGTTTCGCCCCCTATGTGCGCGGCCCTTACGGCTCCATGTACGTCACCAAACCGTGGACCGTCCGCCAATACGCCGGCTTCTCCACCGCCGAGGAGAGCAACGCCTTTTATCGCCGCAACATCGCCGCCGGCCAGCAGGGGCTTTCCGTCGCCTTCGATCTCCCCACCCATCGCGGCTACGATTCCGACCACCCCCGCGCCGTGGCCGACGTGGGCAAGGCCGGCGTCGCCGTCAATTCGGTCGAGGACATGAAAATCCTCTTCCACGCCATTCCCCTGGATCGCATCTCCGTTTCCATGACCATGAACGGAGCGGTTCTCCCGGTGCTGGCCTTTTACATCGTCGCCGCCGAGGAACAGGGCGCCAGGCCGGATCAGCTTTCCGGCACCATCCAGAACGACATCCTCAAGGAATACATGGTGCGCAATACTTACATCTATCCCCCCGGCCCTTCCATGCGCATCATCTCCGACATCTTTGTCTTCACCTCCAAGCACATGCCCAAGTTCAATTCCATCTCCATCTCCGGCTATCACATGCAGGAGGCCGGAGCCACCGCCGACCTGGAACTGGCTTACACCCTGGCCGACGGCCTCGAATACGTCCGCACCGGCCTCAAGGCGGGCATTGACATTGATGCCTTCGCCCCGCGCCTCTCCTTCTTCTGGGCGCAAGGCAAGGATTTCTTCATGGAGATTGCCAAACTGCGCGCCGCCCGCGTCTTGTGGGCCAAACTCATCGCCCAGTTCCATCCAAAAAATCCCAAGTCCCTCGCTCTCCGCACCCACTCCCAGACCTCCGGCTGGTCCCTCACCGAGCAGGACCCCTTCAACAACGTCGCCCGCACTTGCGTCGAAGCCTTGGCCGCCGCCTTCGGCCAGACTCAATCCCTCCACACCAATTCCCTCGACGAAGCCATCGCCTTGCCCACCGACTTTTCCGCCCGCATCGCCCGCAACACCCAGCTCCTTCTCCAGGAAGAAACCGGCATCTGCAAGGTCATTGATCCTTGGGGCGGCTCCTATTATGTCGAGGCCTTGACTCAGGCCCTCCTGCAACGCGCCTGGACCCATATCCAGGAAATCGAGTCCCTCGGCGGCATGACCAAGGCCAATGAATCCGGCCTCCCCAAACTGCGCATCGAGGAAGCCGCCGCCCGCCGCCAGGCCCGCATTGATTCCGGCCAGGAGTCCATCATCGGCGTCAACCTGTTCCGCCTGGCAAAAGCCGAGGCGATTGACTACCGTGAAGTTGACAACACCACCGTGCGCGAATCCCAAATCCAGCGCCTGCACCAACTCCGCGCCCAACGCGACAACGCCAAAGTCCAAGCCGCCCTCGACGCCCTCACCCACGCCGCCGAGGCCGCCTCCGGCAACCTCCTCGCCCTCTCCATTGACGCCGCCCGCGCCCGCGCCACCTTGGGCGAGATTTCCTTCGCGCTTGAAAAAATCTTCCATCGCCACAAAGCTGTGATCCGTTCCGTGTCCGGCGTTTATCAATCCGCATTTGGGCAGGACCCGCAGATCGAGCAAGTTCGCCGCATCACCGACGAATTCGCCCGCAAGCAGGGCCGCCGCCCCCGCATCCTCATCGCCAAGATGGGCCAGGACGGCCACGATCGCGGCGCCAAGGTCATCGCCACCGCTTATGCCGATCTGGGCTTCGACGTGGACATCGGCCCCCTCTTCCAGCAACCCGACGAAGCCGCCCGCATGGCCTCTGAAAACGACGTCCACGTCGTCGGCATCAGCTCCCTGGCGGGCGGCCATAAGACCTTGCTCGTCCAATTGGTCGAAGAACTGGCCAAAATTGGACGCTCGGACATCCTCGTCGTCGTCGGCGGCGTCATTCCTCCCCAGGACTACGATTTCCTCAAAAGCAACGGCGCCGCCGCCATCTTCGGCCCCGGCACTGTTATTCCCGATGCCGCCAAGGAAATCCTCACCCAACTGAGCGCCCGCCATCCCCCGCGGTAGGGCGAGACTCCGTCGAGCCGTGACTTTCTCGGACGAAATTGAATATGAAACCATTATTATTCAACAACACGGCGTGGCGGGAAGGGCGTCCCTCCAAGCCCCCCACCCGCCGGACCACCGCCCAATGGTTCGCGCCCTTGGCCGATGCTCGATGATATGCAATCGCTGGCCCCAGATTCGGGAACGGTGGACGAATACGTGGCCGGCGTCCTCGCCGGCGACCGCGCCATCCTCGCCCGCGCCATTACCCTCATCGAAAGCCAGTCTCCTCTTCACGAAGACAAGGCCCAGGAAGTCCTCCAGCGCCTTCTGCCCCACACCGGCAAGGCCAAAAGAGTTGGCATCACCGGCTCGCCCGGCGTCGGCAAGAGCACCTTCATCGAGAAACTGGGCTGTCACCTCACCGAGCAGGGCCATGCACTCGCCGTCCTGACCATTGATCCCACCAGCAAATGTTCCGGCGGCAGCATCCGCGGCGACAAGACCCGCATGGAAAACCTCAGCCGCCAGCCGCGCGCCTT
>JBEKUQ010000185.1:0-5615 GCA_049514835.1 Verrucomicrobiota bacterium
CAAGCCCGGAACTCGGAACTTAAACTGCCGTAATCTCCCAAACGCCGATCAACTTCCGCGGGCCTTCAAGCCCAACCTCGGCGTGGCCAAGTACCTTGCCCGTGCAAACTTGCTGCCACAGCGGGCTTTCGCGCAGATCCGGACTCCACCACTTCATTCCACACCGGTCATTCGCGGCTTTCCGGGGAGCGCGGTCGTCCCGACCGCCTCCGTCGGCGTCCCGCCGGCGGAATCTTTCCGCCGAGTCTGGTTCGCCTGCCCGGTCCTTGTAAACTCCTGCACCTTAGAAACTGGTAAAATAATGCATTCTTTATCACTTTTCCTTTGACATAATGCACTGTTAAGTGTTAAAATCCCTCCCGTGAAGGTCGCAAAGACAGCCCGAGCGCCGCGGCGAAGCCGCCCAACCGGGCTTCCCCAATCCCTCCTTCTGCCTTGGCCCCCTCTCCCCGCCCGCACTCCGCCGGCCCGCTCCAGCCCAGGTCAATCCAGGTTAATGAAGGTTAATGAAGGTTAATGAAGCTTAAAAAATAAGTTTTTTATGACTCGAAAAGGCAAAATCGCGCCATCCGCCATCCGCAATCCTTCCAACCCTCGCCCGCGGGAGCGGGAGAGGGTGGCGAAGCCGGATGAGGGCGCGCAGGCTCGCGTTCTTAATTCCCAATCCGCAATCCGCAATCCGCAATCCGCAATTCTCGGATTCCCCTTCACATCGCCGGCTGGCTATGATCCAGCCCTTCCTTTGCAGTTCAATTTTGCATTTTCCATTCCGCATTTTGCCTTTCATAATGTCCGCCCATGAATGAACTCGCCGCCATCCTGGCCACTCATGCCCGCCAGCCGGATAAAACCGCCGCGCTGGCCACGCTGGTGCAGACTTCCGGCTCCACTTACCGCCGCCCCGGCGCCCGCATGTTCATCGCCTCAGACGGCCAATCGGTCGGTTCCATCAGCGGCGGCTGTCTGGAGCGCGACGTGATCGAAAAGGCCCAGGGCGTCATGCAATCCGGCCAGGCCCTCCTGCTGACTTATGACACCACGGCGGAAGAGGACCTGGTTTTTGGCGCGGGCCTGGGCTGCAAAGGCGCCGTCCATATTCTGGTGGAACCGGTTGAGCCTGGTTCTCCCGCCGCCGGGCTGATCCAGTTTGTCAACCGTCTTTTCCAACAGCGGAAATCCGGCGCGCTCGCCACGGTCTTTCGCATCCAAGGCCTCATCCAGGCGCGACTGGGCGACCGCCTCATGCTCGACCCGGACGGCGCCGTGGCCGGGGAAGTCCAGGACGCGGCCCTCAAATCCAAAATGCTCGCCGCCGCGCGCGAGGCCTTTCCGGCCAACCGTTCCCAGACCGTCGAATTCGCGCTCGCCGCCGGCACGGCCGAAGTTTTCGTCGAGGTCATCCATGCCCCGGTGCCCCTGGTGATTTTCGGGGCCGGATACGACGCCGCCCCCTTGGCGCGTCTGGCCAAGGAGCTTGGTTTCCATGTCACCGTGGCCGACCTGCGCCCCGCTTACGCCCAGCCGGACCGCTTTCCCGAAGCCGATGCCGTCCTCCTGTTGCGCCCGGAGGAGACCGCCCGCCTGGCGCTCAACGAAAAAACCGCGGTCGTCGTCATGTCGCACAATTATTTGTCCGACCGCGCCTTCCTCAAGGCCCTGCTGCCCCTCCCCTTGCGTTACCTCGGCTTGATGGGGCCAAAAGCGAGCGCCCGGAAAATGCTCCAGGAACTGCGCCAGGAAGGATTGGCCGCCGACGAGGCCATGCTGCGCCAAATCCACAATCCCGTGGGACTGGACATTGGCGCCGACAGCCCGGAACAAATCGCCCTGGCCATCCTGGCGGAAATCCAGGCCGTCATTTCCGGCCATGCCGGCGGCTTGCTCCGCGAAAAGAAAAGTCCCATTCACACCCCCATCCCCGCCTCGTGAACACCGTGGCGCCAAGCACTTCCAGCTCCCGCCCCAGCCCGGCTGGCGCCGTGATAATTCTGGCCGCCGGCGCCTCCACCCGCCTGGGCCGCCCCAAGCAGTTGCTGCCCTTCCGCGGCCGCAGCCTCCTTCGCCACGCCGCCGAAACCGCTCTGGCCTCCTCCTGCCGCCCGGTCGTCGTTGTGCTCGGCGCGTTTGCCGATAGGTTGGGCCGCGAACTCAGCGGCCTGCCCGTCACCATCGCCATGAATCCCCAATGGCAGGAGGGCATCAGTTCGTCCATTCGGGCCGGTCTGAAGGCCCTCCCGCCGGAGAGGACGGGGCCGGATGCCGTCCTCATTATGCTCTGCGACCAGCCTCTCGTTCCGGCCCAATTCCTGGACCGCCTTCTCGCCGTCCACCAATCCAGCGGGAGCGGCATTGTCGCAGCCGAATATGGGGGCCAGCCCGGGGTGCCGGCGCTGTTCAGCCGCGACTATTTCGCCGAACTGGCGGCGTTGTGCGGGAGTGGGGGCGCCAAACCCATAATTGTCAAACATGCGAAGCTTTCCCGGCGTATTCCTTTGCCGGAGGCTGCTCTTGACATTGACTGCCAGGAAGATGTAGCCTCGCTTGGTCGTTTGCCGGACGCATCATGGCCGGACGGGCTGGAAAACGGCCGCGGCGGCTGAATCCGGTGATATGAGTCTTATAAGTGGACAAAACTGTTCTAATTTAATACAATGGTAGGATAAATGCTTGTCCCATTTGCATGAATCTGAACTATCCCAAAACCATGGTGGCCTTGGTGCTCGCGGCCCAGGCTTTTGCGGCTAAATCTGACGTCACGCTCGCTTGGGATCCTGTGCCGGGGTCTGCCGTCACCAATTATGCCTTGTACTGGGGCACCGCCAGCGGGGTTTACACCGTCAAAGCCAATGCCGGCACTCAAACCAGTTTGCAGGTCACCGGTTTGTCCACCAACACCGTCTATTATTTCGTGGTCACGGCCAGCACGCAGGATGGCACGGAAAGCCCCGATTCCAACGAAGTCATTTACACCAACGCGCCGATCATCCTGCCTCCCGATCCCGGCGGCACCAACGGCATGACCGGTGGCGGGTCCACCAATACTTCCAGCACCAGCGGCGGCGGATCGGGTGGGACCGGCGGGTCAACCAGTGGCAACCTTCCCCCGGGTGAAGTTCCTGTGCAAGGCGTTCCGCCTGTTCTGGCCATGAGCTTTACCAATCATCACCCATTATTGGCCATTTCCGGCACGGTGGGCGCTCCCCTCATGATCCAAAGCACCACCAACCCGGCCAACTTGAACGCCTGGACCACCATCGCCAACCTGGCCATCACCAACCCGGCCCCGAACCCCCTCACCAATCAGGATGCCCCGTCTGCCATCAACCTCGCCTTCGTTCCGGCGGCGCAGAATTACGAAGTGATTGACACCACCCCGCCAACCTGTGAGTTTTACCAGGTGGTGATGCCTTGCGATTACATGGAGCTGGCCGATTCCGTCTTGTTGGGCCAGGGTTACACCAACCGCCTCGTCCTCGTCCGCATGCCGGGCGTCTCCTCCTCCGACGTTTGTTACGTCACCAACCAAAGCAGCTTTCTCTACTACGACAACACCAACTTCGCCTTCGCCCTGGAGCCTTCCGGTTCGACCATCCGCCAAATCGCCACCACCTTGTCCACCTCCCTGAGCCAAAACTGGACCTCCGCCTCCGAGTTTGCCTATTCCAATGGCGTCACCACCATTCTGGCCACCGTGGTCGAAACCGAGCCGGCCAGTTCGGACCCCGTGGCCTCCGCCGCCACCCCCAGCATTCAGATTGATTTTTAAAGAACCATATCCGGAGAATGAAAGAAAATATTGAAAAGCAGGTCATCGGCCTTTTCTTCTCGATGCTGGTGATCCTGGTCGGCGTGGCTTGGCTTGCTGTCAACTCCATCCAGCAATCCAAAGACACTTCCGACTGGGTTAACCATACCCACGAAGTCATCCTCGACGCCGACGCCGCCACGAGTTCTCTTCATGCCGGCGATGCTTCGATGTACGCTTTCGTCCTCACCGGCGACCGGCGCGACCAGGAAAACTATCGCCGCGCCTACGGAGAGATGGTGATCTGGTTGAATGCGGCCAGGGATGCGACCCGCTCGGACGCCTACCACAAGGATTTCCTCGCTCTCACCAACCTGATTGGCCAGCACATCAACTCCACCCGCAGGATCGTTCAAGCGCGCGAACAGAGCGGGGAAGCGGCGGCCCGCCAGCTCCTCCAAGACACTCCGGACGGCTCTTCCACCGCCGATATTGACCGTCTGGTGAGCCTGATCAAAGCCCACGAAGAGAACCTCTTGAGACAGCGGGACAACGAGGCCTGGAAGCAGGCGCTGAACACGACCCACGTCATCGAGGCCGGCGTCGTGGTCAACTTCGCTCTTCTCCTTTTCGCCAGCTTCCTCATTCGCGACGACCTCAAAGCCCGGCGCATCGCCGCCACGGCCATGGCCGAAGCCAATGCCCAGTTGGAGGCCAAGGTCCAGGAACGCACCGCCGAGCTGGTCAAAAGCAACCAATTCCTCAAAAAGGAAAACCTGGAACGCCGCTGGTCCTACCAGGCGCTCGATCATCAATTCCGCTACAACCAACTCATCGTCAACGCCATCAGCGAAATGGTCTTTGTGGTGAGCAAGGCGCTCAACATCAGCCGCGTCAACCCTTCGGTCACTCATGTCACCCAATGGGAGGCGCAGGACCTCATTTCCCAATCCATCGACCGCGTGCTGCAAATTCCGGCCGATGGGCCGGCCAACCCCATCATCTCCGCCTTGAACGAAGGCCGCGAACTCCAGGAACGCCCGGCCGTGGTGCTCACCAAAGCCGGCGCCACCATCCCGGTCCGCTTCAACCTCGTCCCCTTGCGGGATGAAAACAAAGTCGTGGGCGGCGTCGTCACCGTCCGGCCCTGGCTGGGCCCGCCCCAGCCGCCGGTCTGACCCGCCGCTTCCGGCCCACCGCAATTCCATGAAAAAACACATTCTCTCAGTTGATGACGAACGGGACATTCGCGAACTGCTCCAGGAAAGCCTGAGCATGCAGGGCTATCGCGTCTCCACCGCCGCCACCCCAGACGAAGCCCGCAAAATCGCCAAGGCCGACCGCCCTGACTTGATCATCCTGGATTTCCAAATCGAGGAAAGCGACGGCTTCGTTCTGATTGACGAATTCAGGAAGCTCTATCCCAACATTCCCCTCATGCTCCTGACCGGCGCCGTTTTCGGCAAGGGCGCCGTCCGCGAAGTCATCGAGAAGAAGGTGGCCAGCTATCTCGACAAGACCGCCTCCCTCTCCCAGATCCTGGAGGAAATCCGCCGGCTCATCGGCGATCCCGAAGGCGAGGGGCCGAAAAAATAATTTCCGCTCTTGCCCGCCGCGGGCAACGGAGAAAACTGGAACGGGCATTGTCACAACCCGCGCGGCTTCAAACCCGCTCTGGCGTAAATCGCCTCCATCACCCGCAAGTTCGCCACCGCGTCCGCCGCCGTCGTCACGACCGGCGCCGCGCCTCGCACCGCCGCGGCGAAGGCCCGCAACTGCCAGTTGTAACTTCGCTCCGCCGAAAACCGTTCCACCCGCGTCCCACTCCCGCTCCGCACTTTGAGCCGGCGGAAAAAATGCGGCTGGAACG
>JBEKUQ010000186.1:0-5611 GCA_049514835.1 Verrucomicrobiota bacterium
CATTCCCCGGCCGCCCCGCTCAACCGATTTGCGGCCAAACGAACCCACCGCGACACGCTCTTCCGGCTGGTCGTGCCTGTCAAATAATGGAAACCAACGCTCCTTCCTTGCCCTCGTCAAATCAAACTTCTATGGACGCTCCGCCCATCCCCGCCGTGGCCACCGTCGGCCTGACCCGTGTCTTCGGCAACATCACCGCGCTCAATTGCCTGGACTTGACGGTCAACCAGGGGGATTTGTTCGGCTTCATCGGCTCCAACGGCGCGGGCAAAACGACCACCCTGCGCATTCTGGCGACCTTCCTGGCGCCCTCGGCGGGCACGGCAAAAATCCTGGGCTACGACGTGGTGCGCGAGGCGGACGCGGTGCGGCATATCATCGGCTACATGCCCGATTTTTTTGGTGTCTATAAGGACATGGAAGTGACCGAATACCTGGATTTCTTCGGGGCGTGCTACAAAATCCCGACGGCGCAGCGGGAAAAAACGGTGGCGGACGTGCTGGAACTGGTGGGTTTGACGGAGAAACGCGGCTCGATCATTGGCGCGTTGAGCCGGGGCATGCAACAGCGGCTGGGCCTGGCCCGCGTCCTGATCCACGACCCGAGGCTGCTCCTGTTGGACGAACCGGCCAGCGGCCTGGACCCGCGCGCCCGCATCGAGATGATGGCCATTCTCCAGGAATTGCAGCGCCTGGGCAAAACCATCATAATTTCGTCGCACATCCTGAGCGAGCTGCAGACGCTCTGCAACCGGGTGGCCATCATCGAGAAGGGCAAGCTGATTTACAGCGGCCCGGTGCAGGGCGTGCGCCAGCAGATGTCCACCGGCCTGATTTATTGGGTGTTGCCGGAGGGCGATCCGGCGGCGGCCATCGCGGTTTTGAAAGCCCTGCCCGTCGTGGCCGAAGCCGTTGCGGTGGACGGGCAGGTCAGGGTGACCTTCGCCAACCCGGACGTGCATCCATCCATTCTCGCGGAAACCCTGGTGCGCGGCGGGGTGAAGATCACGGGGCTGTGGGAGGATGAGCTTGGGCTGGAAGAGGTGTTCCTGCGCGTGACCCGCGGGGAAACGCAGTAAGCGGAGGGAAAGGTGCGGCGAGATTCCGTCGAGCCGTGACTCGATTGCGGATTGCGGATTGCGGATTGCGGATTTCTCTTAACGGTAGGGCGAGACTCCGTCGAGCCGTGACTTGATTGGTTGCCAGGGCGAAAAGGGAAAAGATCAGGGTTCGACGGAGTCTCGCCCTGCCGGGTGGGAAAGAAGGACGGGGTTCCACGGAGTCTCGCCCCACCGAATGTGTTGTCGCAGAAACGCAAGGGGTGAAGCGCAAGGAGGTTGAAGGAATGTCGAAGAACGGCTTTTTAGGAGGAATCTGGCCGGTCGTGCAGCGGGAGCTGCGCGAAGGGGCGCGGCGTCCCTTTAATTATTGGCTGCGCGTGGGCGCGGCGGCCGCCGGGCTGGTCATGGTGGTTTATATCGTGACCGAAAATCGCGATGAGACGGAGAAGGTGATGGGCCAGTATCTCTTCGCCGGCTTGCATGTGGTGTTGATGGGGTTGATTTGCCTGGTGGTGCCCCTGATGACGGCGGATTGCCTCGCGCGGGAAAAGAGGGAGGGAACCCTGGGATTATTATTCTTGACGCCATTGACGGCGGGAGGGATCGTGATGGGCAAAGGATTGGCGCAGGCGTTGCGCGCGCTGACTTTGTGGTTCTCCGTCGCGCCCGTGCTGGCGATTCCGTTCGTCATGGGGGGCATTGGCTGGGCGGACGCCTCCGCTTCTTTCTCGCTGGAATTCTCCGCCCTGGTGCTCTCCCTGGCCGCGGGTTTGCTGGCCTCGACCCTGGTCAAAGGACGCGGCGCGGCGTTCGTGCTGGCGCTGTTCTTGGGAGTGCTCTTCGTGGCTGTTTTCTGTCGGGTGGCCTTGATGTGCTTCTTCGTTCGAATCCATCCCAATGGTGGTTGGTTAGGCCCGTTTTTTCCTTTTGGCTACCCCACGGTCATGTTGTTAATGTTGTCTGGTCTTCCGGCTGACATCGCCAGTATTGGTGGCGTCGGAGTTCGTCTCTGGCACCAAATTCTGTGGCTAAGTCCGATTGTGGCTCTGCTTCTGTTTGTGCTGGTGCTCGGCTTCGCGGCGTGGAGATTGGCGAGGTCGTGGCAGGACAAAATCCCTTCGCTTCGCCAAGAGAACATGATCAGAAAATATTGCACGCCTCTGTTCAAGGGCTGGTTCGCGCGCAGAACAGGGCGCATACTCGATCGCAATCCCATTGTCTGGCTGCAACAGTATTCCTGGAAGGCGCGCTTGATCAAATGGGTGCTCTGCCTGGTTTTTCTGGCGGCCGAAACCGCGGCTTTCACGGCCGGGCCGACGGACTACAGCCAATGGGACATCATCGAGGCATTATTCATCCTGACTTTCGCGGCCGGCATGACTTTCGCCGGGATCAACAGCTTCGCGGAGGAAAAACGCAGCGGCGCTCTGGAATTGATTTTGGTCACGCCCATTCCAATCCACCAAATCATCCTGGGGCGCGTTCGGGGCGTGTGGGGACAGTTTCTGCCCGCGGGACTGATGCTGGCCAGTTTCGATGCCGGCCTGCATTGGATTAGATCCAACTCGCATTACGGCTTCTGGGGCTTTGAGAATTCGTTTCAGTACCTCGTGAGCCTGTTGCCATCAGTGTGCATTTTCTTGGTGCTTCCGGTCTCTGCCCTCTATTCCGCCCTGCGTTTCAAGAATCAAATTGCGGCGGCGGTGATGACGTGGGTTCTGTTGCTCCTTCCCGATCTAATCATCACGCTGCTGGTTTGGGCGCTGGTTCAGATGGGATTTCTGCCATATTTCGACATACCGGAGTTCTGGGCAACCACGGGGTGCCCTTTGGCAAACTTGGCGCTTGCCCTGGCGGTTTTTTTCCTCCTGCGCCAGCGCCTGTCGCGGAGGTTGTATTCCTTTTCCTAAAAAGCAATGACAGAATCACGGCGGGACAGAATCATAAATCCGAAATTTAGAAACTGAATCCACTAATATATGATTCTGTCCGGCCACGATTCTGCCGCCAGCCGCAAAACGTGAAAAATCCGGCTTGATTTCAGCCCGCGCAAAGGGCATGGTTTGCGCGCCGGCCTGGGACGGCCCGGGCGCCTGGCGACATTGGAATCCTGAATCGAATCTCGAATCGTGGCGAAAGAAGAGCCAATCGAATTGAACGGCAAGGTGACGCAGGTTTTGCCGGGGACGATGTTTCGCGTGGCGCTGCCCAACGGCCACGAGGTCCTGGCCCATATCTCCGGCAAGATGCGCAAGAATTTCATCCGCATCAGCGTGGGCGACAAGGTGAATGTGGAAATGTCGCCCTACGACCTGGGCAAGGCGCGCATCACCTTCCGGCAAAGTTAAGCATTCGCCACACGGGACGCGGGCGCATCCGAAAAATGTGCGCGGCTGGAAGCCGCGCGAACCGGCAGGCAAGATGCCTGCCCTGCATGATGTGGCCGCGCCGCCGGAACTTTGGACTTTGCGCCGGGGGCGGATTTGCTAGTTTGTCGTCCGCATGATTGTCACAAAGGCAGAAGCCGACAGCCTGGTTCAACTCCAACATCGCTCCCCGCATGAACTTTTGGGCATGCACCCGCTGGCCGACGGATCGGGCGTCGTCGTGCGCGTGTTCGCGCCGCGGGCCAAACAGGTTGACATCGTGCCGGTCCATGAAAAATCGCGGCCGGCGATCAAGCTGAAAAAAATCCATGCGGCGGGTTTGTTCGAGGGTTCCACCAACGAGGCCAACAAGGTCTATGCCTACGATGTCGTGCTCACCGGGCGCGACGGGGCGGCGGCGCAGGGGCGCGATCCTTATTCGTTCCTGCCCACGCTGGGCGAGACGGATTTGTATCTTTTCGGCCAGGGCAATGAACACCGGATTTACGAGAAGCTGGGCGCGCAACTGCGCGTGCTGGACGGCGTGCCCGGCGCGGCGTTCGCCGTGTGGGCGCCGGAGGCCAAGCGGGTCAGCGTGGTGGGCGATTTCAACGAATGGGACGGACGCCGGCACACCATGCGCCTGCTGGGCGCGTCGGGGGTTTGGGAGATTTTCGTGCCGGGCGTGGGGCAGGGCGCGCATTACAAATATGAAATAAAGACGGCGCGGGGCGACCTGGCGCTCAAGGCCGATCCGTACGCTTTTTACTGCGAGGCCGCGCCCAACAACGCCTCCATTGTCTGGGACAACCGCCGGTTCGCGTGGGGCGACGAAAACTGGCTGGAGAAGCGGCGCCGGCGCGATCTGTTGCACGGCCCGATGAGCATTTATGAAGTGCATCTGGGCTCGTGGCGAAAGAAGAGCGCCGGGGAATCGCTGAATTACCGGGAGATCGCCGAGCCTCTGGCCGAATACGCGCTGAAGATGGGCTTTAGCCACGTGGAATTTCTTCCGCTGGCCGAGCACGCCTATTATCCGTCGTGGGGTTATCAGGTGACGGGATTTTACGCGCCGACGAGCCGGTACGGGACGCCGGACGATTTGCAGTTTCTGGTCAATCACCTGCACCAGGCGGGCTTGGGCGTGCTGATGGACTGGGTGCCGGCGCATTTTCCGCGGGACGACTGGGCGCTGGCCCGTTTCGACGGCACCGCGCTCTATGAACACGAAGACCCGCGCCAGGGGGAGCACCAGGACTGGGGCACGCTCATTTTCAATTACGGCCGGCACGAGGTGCGGAATTTTCTGCTGGCCAACGCCTTGTATTGGTGCGAAGTATTTCATATTGACGGGTTGCGCGTGGATGCGGTGGCCTCGATGCTCTACCTGGATTATTCGCGGCAGCCGGGCCAGTGGATTCCCAACAAGTACGGCGGGAACGAGAATCTGGACGCGGTGGAATTTCTGAAAAGTTTCAACAGGAACGTCCTCTCGGCCCATCCGGGCGTGATCACGGTGGCGGAGGAATCCACCGCCTGGCCGCAGGTCACGCGCCCGCCGTATCTGGGCGGGCTGGGCTTCAGTTTCAAGTGGAACATGGGCTGGATGCACGACACGCTGACCTACTTCAGCCGCAACCCGGTTCACCGGAAATACCATCAGAACGACCTGACCTTCGCCATGCTGTATCAGTTCACGGAGAACTTCATCCTGCCCTTCTCGCACGACGAGGTGGTCCACGGCAAAGGCTCGCTCGCCGGCAAGATGCCCGGCGACGACTGGCAGCGGTTCGCCAACCTGCGCGCCCTGCTGGCCTATCAATGGCTTTTCCCGGGGAAAAAACTGCTGATGATGGGATCGGAGCTGGGCCAAAGCTCGGAATGGAACGCCAACGGTAGTGTTGACTGGGGGCTGCTGGAGCAAGGCCCGTATCATGCCGGCCTGCAGCAATTGGTGCGCGACCTCAATCAATTATATCAGAGCCAGCCGGCGCTCTTCGAGGCGGATTACGATCCGGCGGGATTTTTCTGGATTGATTGCTCGGACGTTGAACGCAGCATCCTTTCCTTCATCCGCCAGAAGAAGGATGGCAGCGGGCGCATTGCCGTGATCCTGAATCTGACGCCGGAACTGCGGGTGGGCTACCGCGTCGGCCTGCCGCAGGAAGGATTCTGGCGGGAGGT
>JBEKUQ010000187.1:0-5603 GCA_049514835.1 Verrucomicrobiota bacterium
GTCCGTCGAATTTGATCCCTCATAGAGAGAATGTTGTCCGCAGAGGCCGACGCGGGCAAGTCATTGGAGGTTAGAGTCAGCAGTTGTGGCCTCGCCTTGACGCCGAGCGGTTTCAATTGGTAGTTGAGATACGGGGCATAGTGGCCGACCGCGATGACGTTGGCTTCGGCCTGCTCTCTGTCCACATACGATTCAAATAAAGTCGAAACCCTCCGGCCCAGGGGAAAGGCCAGTCCGGTTGCCCAATCCGCTGAGGAGGTGAATACGGCCAGGGTGCAGTTGGTGCCTGGCGGGAAGGGTTTCGTCGCCGCCACCCGTTGCAGCGTCTCAAAGCGCGCCGCCTCGAATGCCGGGTTGATGAGCACGACCAAATCCCCCAAGCTTCTGGGCGATTGCGGCGTGCCGGCGCCGTCATAATTCTCCACCATCCGTTCGAGCAACACGGGTGCCACTGCGGAGAATACGATGTCGCCGCCGAAACTGTGGCCCAGAATCATGAGCTTGGTCGCCTTCCGCTCGTGGTTGGCAATGGCCTGCTCGAATTTCCGGTTGTTCTGGTTCCGGATGACTTCCAATTGCGACAACAGTTCGATGGCCGCGCCGTGGCCGACCACCTCCGCTGTGTTCTTCCGATCCCAAAACGACAGTTCCTTGAACGGCTCAAGATCATACGACAGACCGCGCCAGCCGACATAGAGGCCAACAACTCGCCGCTGCGGGTGATGTTGTTTCTTGCTGAGTAATTCCTCCATCGTGCCAAGCTCCCTGAGGACGTGATGAAACATGGCGACATTGGTGTCTCTGGCGTCGGCGTTGTGCTTCCATCCATGCACGAACGCGACCAGGAGCAGTCCATTGGTCTCCCCCTCGGCAGCAAAGCGTTCCATGACCGTGTCAATCTGCCGGCGCTTGGAGGAGCCGTTGGGTCCGTAAAGCCACCCCTGGTCGTCAAATTCGACAAAACCCACGGTGTAATTAGGGGCGACCTCGATGATGGACTGCGAATTATTCGTCGAATTGGGCTGATACTCCGCCGGCTCGCTCAGGGTCCGGTATTGTTGCTCGCTCACGCAGCCGGCAAAAAGGCCGCACGCCGCTGCTCCCGCGACGAACGCGCGCTTCCAGATGGCGCAGGCGACTTTCATACGGGAGCCTGGCGAATCACGGCCATGAGCGCAAGCATAATGCTCCTGCCTTGAGTCAGGTGCCTTCCACCACTCAGCCACCCTTCCTTCGCCACCTAGAAGAGCGCGCGCATCCAATGGTGTCCCCCAAAAACCCAGATCACCGCCGCCATGGCGATGTAGGGGCCATAGGGAATCCGGCTGGACCACTCCTGCTTCTTGAACGCAATCGCCGTCCCGCCCACCACCGAACCGAGCAGGGCGCTGACCGCCAGGCAGAAAAACACCGCCGGCCAGCCCAGGAACGCTCCAATCGCCCCCATAAACGTCACATCCGCCGGCCCCATGGCTTCCCGCGGCAGCACGATGCGGTCGGCCACCACCTCCAGGCACAGGACTTTTTCCGGCTCGAAGGTGTCGCCGCCGATTTGCAGACTATCGGCTGTCAACCGCACGGCGCTGTTGGCATAGCAGCGGTCCATCAGCTCGACCTGCCGGCCTTGCAGCTCGATGGCGTCGCCCTTGCGATAAAACAATTCCTCATAGGGCACCTCCTCGTCCGGCAGTTGCACGCAGGTTTCCGTGAAGCAAATCCGGGTGGCGGGCGGGAGGTCCACCTTTTGCCGGTCCAAAAACATTTTTCCCGCGCGCAAGATGCCGTAAACCACCCCGGCGCCAATCCCCAGGCCGAGGAAACTGTCCACCAGGCTGGCCCCCGGAGTGGACAGACGCGCGAAGCCCGGAAAATCAAAGTGCATCTGCGGCGCCAAAAAAGAACAGATCAGCCCCGCCGCCATGCCGCCGTAAGTGATTTGATCGGGAATGATCAGATGCTCCAGGTCAATGAAAGCGCCCACGATCAAGCCGGCAATGAGCACGCCGTAGGCCGCCGGCAAGAGCGGGGCAATCCCGCCGAACTCCACCCAACAGGCGGCGAAGCAGGCGGCGGTGAGCAGTTCCACCACAAAATAGCGCGGCGAAATGGGCGCCTCACAATGGGCGCATCGTCCGCCCAGCCAGAGCCAGGTGAACAGGGGGATGTTCAAATACCAGGGAATGGAATAGCGGCAATGCGGACAATGCGAAGGCGGATGGACGATGCTCTGCCCCAGCGGCAGCCGATAGATGCAGACATTGAGAAAGCTCCCCACAATCGCGCCAAAGACAAACGCCGTCACCGTCCAAAAATGAAACGGCAACGCTCTCCATGTTGCGGGGTCAGCCATAGATATGTTTGTGCAGGGCCGCGCGCATGATTGCGACCGGCGCCGGCAGGCCGGACCACAATTCCAGCGCCGCCGCCCCCTGGTAAAGCAACATGCCCAGGCCGTTGGCCGTCTGGCAGCCCGCGTTTTTGGCCGCGCGCAACAGCGCCGTTTCCGCGGGGCGATAGATCATGTCATACACCCGCCGGGGGCGCTGCGTTTTCAGCCAGTCCCCGGCCAGCGGCGGCGGATCGTCCGCCTGCAAACCGAGGGAGGTGGCGTTGATGACCAAATCCACCGGGTCGCGCGGCAAATCCTGGACAATGTTGACAGCCGGAAAGCGGGCGGCGACGGCGGAGGCGATGGCGCCGGCCTTTGCCCTGGTTCGATTGACCAGAAACAACCTGGCCACGCCTTCCTCCCCCAGTTGCAGGGCCGCGGCGCGGGCCGCGCCCCCGCCGCCCAGGAGCAGCACGGCCGCGCCGCGCCAGTCCGGCCATTGGAAATCCTCCTTAAGGGAACGCACCAAGCCCTCCGCGTCGGTGTTGTAAGCGTGACTGCGGATTTGACCAACATCCTTGTCCGCCGCCTGGCCGACTGGAATCCAATCGCCTTTGGGCCCGGGTGTTTCAAAAACAATCGTGTTGACCGCGTCGAGCAGCCTGGCTTTTTCCTGGACGACATCCGCCATTTCCAGGGCGGAAATCTTGTGGGGAACGGTGAGGTTTAGCCCAATGAACTTCATCGCCTTGGCCCCGGCGATGGCGGCGCGCAAATCCTGAGGCGGCACCTCGAAGGCCAGATAGCGCCAATCGAGCTTTAGCGCCTTCAGCGCCGCGTTGTGCATGGCCGGCGAGCCGGAATGCCGCACCGGCTGCCCCAGCACCGCGCACAAGCGCGTGCTGGCGCCGATGGACTGGATGGAATCGCCGGGCACGCGCTGGTTATAGGCCAAGCGGGCCGGAATGCAAAATGCTAAATAAAAAGGGCTTCTTAAATCGCGGCCTCTCCTTTCTCGGCGGTGCGAATGCGGATGGCGTCCTCGATGCTGGAAATAAATACCTTGCCGTCGCCGAACTTTCCCGTTTTGGCGGCGCCGAGGATGGCCTTGACCGCGTTGGCCAGCACGGTCTCCGCCAGCACGATTTCAATTTTGATTTTGGGGAGCAAATCCAGCGCGTATTCGCTGCCCTTGTATATCTCGGTATGTCCTTTCTGGCGCCCGCAACCTATGACTTCGGTGACGGTCAAACCGTCAATGCCGATGTCGCTCAGGGCGTCTTTGACCTCGTCCAATTTGAACGGTTTGATGATGGCTTCAATCTTCTTCATGCACACTGCGTCGCGAACCAGACTGGTCGCGTGCGATTGCAAGCACTGGCAATGCCAGCGCGCCGCCTTTTCGGCAGAATTCGCTCGAACCATCACGTTTCTTCTTGCGCCGGGCCTCCGCGCGCCAATTTCGGCGTTAAAACCGCCCTCGCAGACCGCCGGACTCCCCCACCCCACTGTGACTTTTTGCGCAAACCAGCCCTTTTTGACCAGCCCGGACATCCAAGGGCCGCTGAACGAGGCGTTACCATCTGGCGGCTTCACCTTGGAATCATCGTGCCGGGAATAAAAGGGCAAAAATAAACTTGCCGCCAAACTGGGTTTCTCCAAAATACGCCATCCCGGAGCGCCTCGGAGGTTTCCGGCCTCGGCCAGCCGTCTGGCCATAATTTGCAATCGAACATGCTCGAAGAACTTAAGAAGGAGGTCTGCCAGGCCAATCTGGATCTGGTCAAGCAGGGCCTGGTGGTCCAAACCTGGGGCAACGTCAGCGGGGTGGACCGCGCCAGCGGTCACGTCGTCATCAAACCCTCCGGCGTGCCATACGAAGGCATGGCCCCGGCCCAGATGGTGGTGGTTTCAATGGCGACGGGTCAGGTCGTCGAAGGCAAGCTCAAGCCCAGTTCCGACACGCCGACGCATCTGGTGCTGTATCGCGCCTTTCCGGAAATCGGCGGGGTGACGCATACGCACAGCATGTTTGCCACCGCCTGGGCGCAGGCGCGCCAGGGCATTCCCTCCTTTGGCACCACTCACGCCGACTACTGGCATGGGGACGTTCCCTGCACCCGCCTGTTGACAGCGGCGGAAATCAAGACAGACTACGAGGCCAACACGGGCCATGTCATCGTTGAGACCATCCAGCATCTGGCGCCGGCGCATCATTGCGCCGTGCTGGTGGCCAGCCACGGGCCGTTCACCTGGGGCCGGAACGCCCGCCAGGCGGTGGAAAACGCCGTCGTGCTGGAGTTCGTGGCCCGGTTGGCCGCCGAGACCCTGCGCCTCAATCCCAAGGTCAAACCGATGCAGCCGGTTCTGCTGGACAAACATTTTTTCCGCAAACACGGGCCGGGCGCGTATTACGGCCAGAATTAGT
Organism: Verrucomicrobiota bacterium; assembly: GCA_049514835.1. GTDB lineage: Bacteria > Verrucomicrobiota > Verrucomicrobiia > Limisphaerales > Palsa-1400 > JBEKOF01. Next base: position 4,758 of record JBEKUQ010000187.1, read on the forward strand.
CTGAAACCTCCAACCCCCAGATACATCTAAACACAAAACCACGGCAATCCAATCAGTTCCAATCAAACCCACATCGCACTATGAAAAACATGATCGGCAGGATATTTGTTCTTGGCGCGGGCGCATGCGCCGCCTTTGTCGTCGGCTGCGGCCCGACGGAAAGCAACTCCCATCAGATCGCCAAGGAATCCTTTGGCACGACGCCGGAGGGCAAGGCGGTGGATGTTTACACCTTAAAAAACGCCAAGGGCGCGGAAGCCCGCATCATGACCTACGGCGGGGTGGTTCTTTCCCTGAAAATGCCGGACAAGAGCGGCCAATTCGGCGACGTGGTCCTGGGCTGCGACAAGCTGGAGGATTACACCAAGACGCCGCCGCCGCCCTTTTTCGGCGCGCTGATTGGCCGTTACGGCAACCGCATCGGCAAGGCCCAGTTTACACTGGACGGCCAGACTTATAAACTGTCGGCCAACGACCACGGCAACACCCTGCATGGCGGCAGCAAAGGCTTCGACAAAGTGGTCTGGACCGCCACCGATAAACAAACCGACGCGGGGCCGTCCCTGGTTTTGAACTACACGAGCAAGGACGGCGAGGAAGGTTATCCGGGAACCCTCAATGTCACCGCCACCTATACCTTGACCGACAACAATGAACTGCGGCTTGATTTCACCGCCACCACGGACAAGGACACCGTGGTCAACCTGACGCATCACTCCTACTTCAATCTGGCGGGCAAGGGTGACATCCTCGGCCACATCGTCACCATTCCGGCGGACAACATCACGCCGGTGGACGCCGGCTTGATCCCGCTGGGCACGCTGCAACCTGTGGACGGCACGCCGT
>JBEKUQ010000188.1:0-5579 GCA_049514835.1 Verrucomicrobiota bacterium
CCTTCCGCAAATTGGAGGGCAGGATGTTGAGCTCCGCGCGGTACTTGGCCACCGTGCGCCGGGCGATCACGATCCCTTTTTCCTTGAGCATCTTGACGATCTCCGCGTCCGACAGCGGCTTGCCCGTGTTCTCCCCCGCGAACATGGCCGCCACCATGTCCTTGACGCTGGTGTTGGACACGCCGTTGCCGCTTTCGGTCTGGATGCCCGAGGTGAAAAAGAACTTCATTTCGTAAATGCCCTGGGGCGTGTCCATGTATTTATTTGACACTGCCCGGCTGACCGTCGTCTCATGCACCTTCACCACCTCGGCCACCTGCACCATGGTCATCGGCTTGAGATAGGCGCGCCCTTTGTCCATGAACTCCCGCTGCCGCTTGACGATCTCCTTGCCGATGTTGAGGATGGTCTGCTGGCGCTGCTGCAGGCTCTTGATCAGGAATTTCCCGGCCCGGATCCGCTCCCGCACCCACTCGCGCGCTTCCTGCGGCGCATTGACCTGCGCCATCAAATCCTTGTAATGGTTGCTGATGCGGAGATGGGGAATCTGCTCGTTGTTGGTCGTCACCACATAATCATCGCCCACCTTGGTCACAAAAACTTCCGGCAGGACGTAGCGTTCGTCGTCCGGCAAATAAGCCCGGCCCGGATGCGATTCCAGGCAGGTGATGCGTTTGACCGCCTCCTGCACCTGCTCGACTGTCAACCCCAATCCCCGCGCGATCTCCGGCATCTTCCGCTTGCCGAGGGCCTCCATGAAGTCGCGCACGATGCGGTATTCCACCGTTTTTTCGCTCCCAATCCGCTCCAGTTGCAGCATCAGGCACTCCCGCAAATCCCGCGCCGCCACGCCGGGCGGATCAAAAGTCTGGATCACCTTCAGCGCCGCTTCGACCTTTTCCGGAGGCTCGCCCGAGGAAAAGGAAAGCGATTCCACGCTCTCCGTCAGCCGCCCCCGCTCGTCAATGTTGCCGATGATCATCTCCCCGATGCCCCGCTCCTCCACGGTCATTTCCGAAAACCGCATCTGTTCCAGCAGGGTTTCCTGCAGCGAGGTCCCGGCCACCAGTGAGTCAAACATAAACTGCCGCCGCTCCTCCGCCTCCGGCCCCGGGCGGGCCGGGAGATTGGTCTGGGAGAAGTGGTCCCGCCACTCCTGGTCCTGCTGCACCACCTTTTCAAATTCCGCCTGAAAATCGTCCACCGGCGCGCTGCTCGGCTTTTCCGTCGCCGGATCGAACATCACATCGGCCGGCGGCTCGGCCAGGTCCGCCGGATCATTGGCCGGAGTGCCCTCGTCGCGGTTGCGGTCTATCTGCTCCATCTCCGCCGTCGGCACCTCTTCCAGGCAGGGGTTCATCTGCACCTCCTGCTCCACCAGCGCCTTTAATTCCAGCGTCGGCGCCTGCAACAGCGCCAGCGATTGCTGCAACTGCGGCGCCAGCACCTGCGACAACGACATGCGCTGCGATAAATGTAATCCCTGTGACATCGCTCTGATCTTATCGGACTGAGACTCAAGCTCAAGCGCGAACTCCGGCGGCGCCCCATTTTTTCCGTCCGGCCGCGCGTCCCTTCCGCCGCCTGCGCTCGCCGCCCTGTCTATACATCGTCTGATTCTGACAGAAAATTGAAGCCAAATCAAGCGGGCCTGGATTCTACTTGACAAAATCCACCTGCACCTTGGCCGGATCGTTCACCCCCAGTTCCAGCAGCCAGGCGTTGTGGTAAAGCTCGGTGTTGGGATTGCCCGCGCTCATTTTGCGCGCCTGCCGTTCCCGGTCCAGTTCCTGCATGGCCAGCACGTCCAGCGCCACCGGATCTTTGCTCATCCAGATCTGGTTCAACGCGGTGGAGTAGTGGAGCAGGCTCATGTTCTCACCTTGATACTGCCCGATGAGCGCGTCGGTGATGCTCAGGGCCACATGGTCGCTCAAGGCGGGCAGGGCGTAAATCTCGGGCACCGCCTCCGCCAGCCGCGCCGCCTGCGACTCGAACCGCCCGATGTTGTCCACGCTCCCGGTGGCCAGACTGTAGAGATTGCCGGTGACTCCCGCCAGATTGTGGTTCAACAAAGGCGTGAGGGTGATGATCTTGGTGATGTCCCCGGTCAACAGTTTGCTGACGTAGGATTTGCGCCCGGTCTTGGCCCCGCGTTTGTCAAAATCAAGATCCCCGTAACCCAGTTCGCCCAGCAATTCCTTGTCGTAAAAGGCCCGCTCGTCGTAGCCGCTCTCCGCGCTGCCGGCCACGCGCACATCGTAACGCTGCGCCAACTCGTCGAATCCGGCCGCCCGCAGGTCGGCCAGGTGCTTGTCCCAGATGACGATGTTATGCGGAGGCAGTCCGGCGGCCAGAAGACCGCGCACCACCGCGCTGACGGCCGCCGGCCGCGTCCCGCTGGTCGGTCCCGGCGCGCAATAAACCTTCAGGCCGACGACATCCTGCGTGGCGACCAGCGAGCGCCAGGCCTGGACCACATCCTCCTTGCCGGTCAGCTTCAACAGGGCGCGGTTGACCATGTCCTGGACGATGGCGGGCTGCGGCTCGAAGGCCGAGGTCGCCTGGGCATCTTCCACCATCACCACCCGGGCCTTGGTCGGCGGCCCGCCGCTTTCCACCACGCCGCCGCCCCGTCCAGCAAGAGGGACGGCCGCCGCGAAACAAACTATCCAGGAAGCAAAATTTTTTCTCACACTCCGTCTTTGGCAAATCTTGACACCAACAGGCCGTGATGTTACCACGCTGGGGAGATGCTGACGATAAAAAAACGGGGGCCGCTCGCGCCTGCCTTCGTCGCCGCCTGTTTGGTGCTGACGGGTTGCGGGCCTCCTGGCATCCGCGCCTTGCACAAAGGGGACAGCCTGATTGAATCCGGCAAGTACGAGGAGGCCATCGAGACGCTGAAGGGCGCGACCAACTTGCTGGCCAGGGACGCCTTGCCGGTGCAGGCCAAAACGCGCAATTTGCTCGGCCTGGCCTATCAGCACGCCGGCAACGCCGCCAGGGCGCGCGAGTGTTACGCGCAGGCCCTGGCCCTGGACCGCAACGCCGCCGCGGAGGCCCATTACAACCTCGGCTGCATGGAACTGGAGCAGACCAATTGGGGCGCCGCCAAGGATGCCTTCACCACTTACACCAGCCTCCGGCCGCTGGATTGGAATGGGTTTATGAAATTGGGCATGGCCAATTACCGCCTCGCCACGACGAGAACTTCCGCCTCGCCGCAAATCCGCCAGCTCGATTTCGACAACGCCCGCAAAGCCTTTGAAACTTCCCAACGCCTTCACCCCAGCGCGGCCGCCGGCAACAACCTCGGCATGATTGAACTGATCCGCCGACCCAATCCCCCGCGCGACGCCATCTCCAACGCGGTGGCCAGATTCAAGGCCGCCTTGGAGCACGATCCCCGCTACGCCCCGGCCTTGTTCAATCTCGCCGTGGTCTATGATCCCGCCGGCCCTTACAAATATGGCGATAACCAGTCGGCGATTGACGCCTATCGCAAATACGCCGCCTTGGAGCCGGCGCCCCCTTACGCCAGCCAGGTGGCCGCGCTCATCGCAGATTTGGACCAGACCAGGCGTTTCAACGCCCAAATTCGCGGCCATGCAGTGGAGCCGTCCCCAGCAGTCACCAACCAATCCAGCAACGGATTGACCATCATCCCCAAGAAAACCAATTCCCCGCAGCGCGGGCCGGCGCTCTTTCCGGGCGGGCCGCCGGCACAGGCGCCCGCGCCCACCCCCGCGCCCGCAACCGGGCCCATGCTGGCGCCCGAGCCGCCGCCCTCATTGACCTATTTGCCGCCGGCTGCCACCTTTGCCACGCCCAAGCCGGAGGACTCAGCGGCCCCGCGCCTTGCCGCCGGCGGCTCCGCTTCCAACCCGCCGGTCTCGGCGTCACGCGGCGGCCCTTCGCCGGGCGTTTCGAATACGGCCGCTCTGCGGGAACAGACCGCCTTGGAATCAAACAGTCCGCTGGCCTCCACTCCCGTGCGCAAACCTTCCCTGTTGGCCAGGCTGTTTGGCGCCAAACCCAAGCCGGCGGAAGGCGGCGCCGGAAACCCGGCGGGTGTCACCCCGTTGCCCGCCATGCATTCCGCCATCCATTATGCCGCGCCTCCGGTGAGCACCAATCAGGGTGATCGCCCGCAAGCCGTGCGTCTGGCCGGGCAGGGCGCCGCCGCCGAAAAGGAGTCGCGCTGGAAGGATGCCGTGGACAGATACAAGGAGGCGGTCAAGGCGGACCCGTCTGATTATGAGGCCTGCGAGGCCCTGGGCCTGGCCGCCATCAAGGCGGAACAATATGACATCGCCTTGGAGGCCTTCCATCATGGCTTGGCGCTCAAGCCGGAATCGCCCAATGCCCGCTACGGCTATGCCTGGGCGCTGCAAAAGGTGGATTATCCTCAAGACGCCGCCAATGAACTGGAGAAATTGCTGGCCCAACATCCCGATGAAGCCCGGGCTCATCTGCTCCTGGGCAATCTTTACGCCCAAAAACTTGGCCAGCCCGACTTCGCCCGTGGTCATTACCTGAAAGTCCTGGAAAAAGACCCGCAAAACCCCCAGGCGCCGGCTCTGCGCGCCTGGTTGAAGAGCAACCCGGAGCCTTGAGGCAGACAGTTTGAGTTAAACGGCTGACTTTAAACTCGCCAATCCGGCAGGAAACTTGCTATTCTCAATCTTATCATGGCAGATCAAGTTCACGACTTTGTTAAGAACCTAACCTTCGGCTGGATTGACGGGATTGTGCTGATCTGGCTGATCGTCGGGTTGCTGCGCGGGCGCAAACAGGGCATGACCCAGGAACTGCTGCCCCTCCTCTATTGGGTCTCCACCGTGCTGCTGGGCGGCTATTACAATCAGCCCGTAGGCGCCTTCATCCGCGACTACACCAAGGGCGCCTTTGACGTGCAGTGGTCCTGCATCACGGCCTACGCCCTCATCGCCTTCTGCCTGGCCCTCTTCTTCGCCTTGGTCAAGCACTGGCTGGGCGACAAACTCACCGGCAGCGACGTCTTCGGGCGCTGCGAGTATTACCTAGGGATGCTTTCCGGCGTGATTCGTTTCGCCGCCATGCTGGTGGTGCTCCTGGCCCTCATGCATTCCCGCGTCATCGCCCAGAAGGAGCTGGACGACATCAATGTTCAAATGCATAAGAACTTGGAGGACATTCATCCGCCCCGCTACATCTACGGCAGCATCGAACAGGCCATTTTCACCAAGTCCTTCTCCGGCACCTTCGTCCAGAATGATTTGCCCGACCTGCTCATCCCCACCGTCACCCCCCCGGAACGGCCCGTCGGCGAAACCCCCAAGAAGAAGTTGCAGGACGCCATTGACAATCCGCTCGGGCCGCCCAAGAAATAGGCCAGCGGGCCGACGGGTGCATTTCGCATTTTTGGATGGCCTTTTCCGATTTCTTAATCTTAATCCTGCTCTTCAAAAGCACATGAGGGAGATTAAGATTATGATTATGATTAAGAAAGGAAACCAGGAAAGAGAAATGCAACCGGGACGTCCCGCCCCGCCACCATGATTTCCGCTGCCACCAAAGAACAAATCCGCGCCGCC
>JBEKUQ010000189.1:0-2329 GCA_049514835.1 Verrucomicrobiota bacterium
GGGCCTCCAAGAAAATCCGCCTCGTGCAGGAGCAGTTTCTGGCCCGGGGCCACGCTCTGCCGAGTCTGCCGTCCAATGTCTCGCCGCTGGCGGCGCTGGCGGCGCGGCTGGGGGATTTTGAGCCGCTCCAGGGAAACGATGTGGAATTGCTGACGGATTATCAAGGCTCGATTCAGCGGCTGATCGCGGACATCGAGGCGGCGCGCGGCCATGTCCACTTGTTGAATTATATTTTCGAGGATGATGAGACGGGGCGGCGGGTGGCCAAGGCCCTGGCGGAGGCGGCGGGGCGGGGCGTGAAGTGCCGGGTATTGCTGGACGCGGTGGGGTCCAAGCGGGCGTTGCGCAGGCTGGCGCCCAAGATGCGGCGCGAAGGCATCGAAGTGACGGCGCTGTTGCCGGCGGGCCTTTTCCGGCGGAACGCGGCGCGGTTTGATTTGCGCAATCACCGGAAAATCGTCGTCATTGACGGCGCCATCGGCTACAGCGGATCGCAGAACATTTGCGACGGGAAATTTGTGAAGGGATTCCCGAACGAGGAATTGGTGGCGCGGCTGGAGGGGCCGGTGGTCTGGCAGTTGCAGGCGGTTTTTTTGGCGGATTATTATCAGGAAACCACCACGGTGCTCGATGGCATGGAGATTTTTCCCGCGCCGGCGGGAACGGGCCAGTCCATCGCCCAGGCGCTGCCGAGCGGGCCGGGCTACGGGCGGGAGAATGCGCAGGAATTGCTGATCGCCCTGCTCTACGAGGCGCGGGAGCGGGCGGTTCTGACGACACCGTATTTTGTGCCGGACGAGCCGTTCCTGGAAGCGATGCGGGCGGCGGCGCGGCGCGGGGTGGAGGTCCACCTGGTGGTGTCCGAACACGCCAACCAGCCGCTGACGCAACTGGCGCAACGCTCCTTTTACGACGAACTGCTGGAGGCCGGCGTGAACATTCATCTTTTCGCGCCGCGTTTTCTCCACGCCAAAAACCTTACGATTGACAACGACGTGGCGCTGGTCGGCTCGGTCAACATTGACATCCGCTCCTTCGCGCTGAACGAGGAAATCAGCCTGTTGTTTTACGACGCGGGAACGGTGGCGGCGCTGCATCGCATCCAGGACGGCTACCTGGCGCAGAGCGCCCTGCTCGACGCCGCCGAATGGGGCCGGCGGGGGCTGGCGGCGCGCACGGTGCAGGGCGTGGCGCGGCTGACAGACTCGTTTCTTTGAGAAGGATAAATTGTTTTGTTGTGGACGATTGGGGGGGGATGGCCTTTGGCCGTCGCAGAGCGACGCAACGACGATAGCCCGGCATTTCAATGCCGGGGATAGTTTGGTATTGCCTAAGTCCCGCAGGGACGGTTGAATGATTATCGTGTCCTACATCAGTTCCTATTTCCATTGTGTCTTCAGCACCAAGGAACGCCGCCCCCTCATCACGCCGGAACTGCGCACGCGACTCTGGCCATTCCTCGGTGGCATTGCCCGGCAGAATAACATGAAGGCCATTGAGATTGGCGGCGTGGAAGATCACATCCACATTTTGCTTTCGCTGCCAGCCACGATGGCGCTTTCCAAGGCGTTGCAATTGATCAAAGGCGGCTCGTCCAAATGGATTCACGAAACATTTCCCGCACAACGCACGTTTGCTTGGCAGGAAGAATATGGCGCGTTCAGCGTAAGCGTGTCGCAACTGGACAAAACCGTCGAATACATCAAGGGGCAGGAGGCGCATCATCGGCAGAGGACGTTTCAGGAGGAGTTTCTGGCGTTGTTGAAAAGACACCGCATTGAATACGACGACCGATATTTATGGAAATGAAATTCAGCCGTCCCTGCGGGACGTGTCCCCTCGCCGACGATGACCCGGCGTTGAAACGCCGGGCTATTGCCTGGTTGTTTCGTTGGGACCAAACCGGGCGGCCCGAAAGGCCCGGGCCCCACAAGGGCGCGGCCTGCCGTATCTTTGTTCAAGGCGCTTCGCGGTGCCTCCGTCTGGGTGAGTCGGGTTCGCGCCTTTTTCATTTGCACTACGCGATGTGAAAGGAACCATGCCAAGCCTCGTCACCTGCCCTTGTCAGAACTGCAACGGACACATTCAATTCGACCCGGCCACCCTCTCAGCCGAGAACAACAAAATCGCTTGTCCCCATTGCGGCTTGGAGACCATTCTTTTCGTGCCGCCGCCGACCGACGCCAAGATGCAGGCAATTCTTTCCGTCCCGCCCCATCCAGCCGAGCCGTCCGCACCGCCACCGCCAATCGAGTAACGCCCCATGACATTTATCAATTGCCCCGCTTGCGGTTTGCGAGTAAGTCCGCAAGCGGCTAGTTGTCCGAGC
>JBEKUQ010000189.1:2345-7913 GCA_049514835.1 Verrucomicrobiota bacterium
ATCCTGCCGGCGATAATACTCTGCCTGTTCCTTGGCGTATTTGGGGCGCACGCTTTTTATGCCGGACGGATTAAGCAGGGCATCGCCATAATTGGGTGCCTTTTGTCCCCGGTGATTATTTCGTTGTTGGACAGTCTGCTGTCATTTGGTGGAGGACGGACACCACCCGCATCGAGTGATACCGTGGCCCCACCGTCTGTAGTGTCACCGTCTGTAGTGTGGAACTTGATGATACTCCTTTTTTTCTGCATGTGGCTCCTAGTGATTGTCCATGTGATCTGCGACCTGGTGCGGATTCTGGTAGGCGCATACAAGGATGGAAGGGGCCAAAAAATTACAAAATGGACGTGAGCATTCATACCTCGCGCGACTTATCTAGCGATTGCGGACGGCAAAATTCCGCGCGTTTTCGCCGGGTTCCTCGCGCGCGCGCGTCGCACGAGACACATACATGTCTTGCGCGAGCAGTATATTGGCCGCCCGCGCGCGCGCGTCGCGCGAACAGCATACTCATCAATCATGCGTTCTTGACCATCGTGCCAGATCCGGCAAGGAAGGAATATGTATGAAGAAAAAGACAGACGGAAAAATCGGCAAGTATGCGTTCATCCGCAACTGCATGGTTGCGCGTGGTTCGGAACGAATGACCAAGAGCCAGTTAATCGCCCTGGTCGTCAAGAAGTTCCCCGGCAGTTACGAAAAGCAGGTCGCCAACATCATCAGTTGGATGAAGTCCGCCAAGGATAGCCCAAGGGCTTTGCACGCCATTGGCAAGACCTCCACGCTGCTGCCAGAAGCGCACGCGCCAAAAGCGACCAGAACTGCCCCGAAAACGGCAAGTGTGAAAAGAAATTTTGAAAAATACCGGCGCAGTCCGGTGGTTCATTTCCAGCCTACACCGGAAAACAACCTCCATATTGCGCCGCTTAGAAAAAGGCGCGGGCGTCTTTCCAAAGTGATAAATGATGCGCTCGATAACTATTTCTACAGCGTCAAAAGCGACAATGAAGTTGGAAATCATGTGCGCAAGCCTATTTAATCGCCGCGTTCAATTCGCGCGCGAAGTTCATTCTGCGCCCGCGCATCTCGCTTCATGCCGACTCGGCGCTCGTTGTGTCTCACCAGAATAGCTTAATTTCGCGCCACGATCGATTCTGGGGCACTTGGAAGCCTCAAAACGTAGGGCGTTTGCGGCTGCGCGTCGCGCCTCTCGCCCGCGCCACCAGGCAAACCGCCTTTCCCCCCTCCATTTATCCTTTATCCTTTATAATTTATCCTTTTTTCCGTTTGACATTCCTGACTTAAAGCCTATAATACTGACCATGTGCATAGGAACGCACAGCGCCGGCGCCGGTGGCCAGCCTTCCCTAAGGGAGCTTGCCCATTTCACTATTCACCATTCAAGACTCTCAATTCCCACTCCGCCGGCCGGGTCCGGTCAGGGTCAATCAAGGCTAATCAGGGATAAATCAGGCCCAATCAGGGCCAATCAAGGTAAAACAAGGTAAAAAAATAAGGTGAAAAAATGAGAAAAATCGCCACTGATTTGAGTCCTCAATGCCCTATCCGTGAAATCCGTGAAATCCGTGGTGCAATTCCCTTTTTTGCGCCTTTTGCGCCTTTTCGCGGCAAATCAACACAACTCCTTTTCCATGAACCATTTACAGCTTGGCGACTTTGCGGCTTTGTCCCGATTCGGAATCGGGATTAAATGGCCCTTTTCCATCGGTGAAATCCGTGAAATCCGTGGTGCAATTCCCTTTTTTGCGCCTTTTGCGCCTTTTCGCGGCAATTCATCCCAAGTGACCTTCCATGAACAACTTACGATCAAGAACAGGCTTTTCGAATCAAGGCCAATCAAGCCTGATCAAGTTATTTTTTAACCCAGACCCCGTTGCGGCCTGCCCGGCAAAATGAAGCATCTGAGCCATTTTTTGTGTTGAACGTGAAACCGCCCCTCGCTCAACCCTTCAGCTTGCTGATCCAGGCGCCGTCACCGTGGATTCACACCCGCGCCAATGCCGGGCGTGGCGGTGAAGGAATCGTCGGCGAAAATCTGGCGCGGGTAGGTTTGCAGGTAGGCGGCGATTTCGGCGAGGAAAACCGCGCCGTATTCGGCCAGCTTTTTCTCGCCCACGCCGCTGATGCGCATGAATTCGCCGTCGCTCGCGGGGTAGTAGCGCGCCATCTGCCGCAGGGCCACGTCGGAAAACACGATGTAGGCGGGGAGGTTGCGCTCGTCGGCCAGGCGCTTGCGCAGGCGACGCAGTTGCTCGAACAGGGCCTCGTCGCAGGCGATCTCCCCGGCGCGGGCGCGCTTTTCGGGCGCGGCGGGGGCGGTCACGGGTTTTGTCAATACTATCTTTCGGCGCTCGCGCAGCACGGCCCGGCCCTCGTCGGTCAGTTCCAGCACGCTGAATTTTTCCGCGGCCTGGCGCAGGCAGCCCAGGCGGATCAGTTCGCGTCCGATGGCCAGCCATTCCGCGCGGCTGTGCTCGCCGCCAATGCCGTAGGTGGAAAGGGTCTCGTGCCGCCAGCGCCGGATTTTGTCGGTGTCGGCGCCGGTCAGGACCTCGACGATGTGATTCAAGCCGACGCCGAAGCCGCTTTTTTGCGCGACGCGGAAAACGCAGGAGAGGAATTTGAGAGCGGCCTGGGTGCCGTCGAAGGTGGCGCGCGGCAGCAGACAGTTGTCGCAGCCGCCGCAGTTGCCGTCGGCGACGGTCTCGCCGAAGTAGCGCAACAGTTGGGCGCGGCGGCAGGCGGAGGAATCGGCGTAATGGATGAGTTGCTGCAGTTGTTCGCGGGCGACGCGCTGTTCGCCGGGTGGTTTTTCCTCGATGAACCGTTGTTGTTTGATGGCGTCGCCGGCGCTGAAAAGGAGGAGGCACTCGGCGGGAAGGCCATCGCGTCCGGCGCGGCCGGTTTCCTGGTAATAGCCCTCGATGTTCTTGGGGAGGTCGTAATGGATGACGAAGCGGACGTTGGGTTTGTTGATGCCCATGCCGAAAGCAATGGTGGCGCAGATGACGCGGGCTTCGTCGCGCAGGAAAAGTTCCTGGTGTTCGGTGCGCTGGCCGCGGGTCAATCCGGCGTGGTAAGGGCGGGCGGGGATGTTCTCTTCATTGAGACGGGCGGCCAGGGCCTCGGCGGCTTTGCGGCTCTGACAATAAATAATTCCGCTGTCGCGCGGGCGGGAGCGGAGGAACTCAAGGACCTGGCGGGAGGGCTTGGACTTGACAACGACGCGATAGGTGAGATTGGGCCGGTTGAAGCTGGCGACAAAGCGGGCGGGCTGGCGCAAATGCAGTTGCTGGACAATATCCTCGCGCACGCGGGCGGTGGCGGTGGCGGTGAGCGCCATCATCGGCACGCCGGGAAAGAGCGGGCGCAATTGGGAAAGCTGGCGGTATTCGGGCCGGAAATCGTGGCCCCATTCGCTGATGCAATGGGCCTCGTCAACGGCGATCAGGTTGACGTTCCAACGCTGCAAGTCATCGAGAAAAGCGGGGAGCATGAGCCTTTCCGGGGCGACATAGAGAAGGCGGTATTCGCCCTGATGCAGGCCGCGAAGCCGGGGGCGGGATTCGCCGGCGGCGAGGGAGGAATTGAGGAAGGTGGCGGCAAGGCCGGCCGCATGGAGGGCATCCACCTGGTCTTTCATGAGCGCGATCAAGGGCGAAACGACGACGGTCAAGCCGGGCCGGATGAGGGCGGGCAATTGGAAACAGAGCGATTTGCCGCCGCCGGTCGGGAGGAGGGCGAGGACATCGCGTCCGGCGATGGTTTCGCGGATGATCTCCAGTTGCAGGGGCCGGAAGGAGGTGAAGCCAAAATAGCGCTTCAACAATCCCCGCCACGAATTTTCGTCCAAGTTCATGCGTTCCATGCCGTGCGGCGTTTCCTGCCCGCAATCATGCGGAAGGAAAGACACGTGGAATTAGTGATATTCCTGGAGGGTTTTGACTCCGTAGCCGCTTTTCTTGAGGGCGGCGATGCCCAGGGCGGCGGCACGGGCGCCGCTCAGGGTGGTCATGATGCTGGTGCCGGTATAGACGGCGGTGGTGCGGATTCTCACCTCGTCGGCGCGCGGGGTCTGGCCGGTGGGGGTGTTGATGACGAGCTGGATTTCGCGGTTTTTCAGGAGGTCCAGCGTGTTGGGACGGCCTTCGGCGAGTTTGAAGATGCGCCGGACTTTCAGGCCGGCGTCCTCCAACACTTTGGCGGTGCCGGACGTGGAGACGATTTCAAATCCCAAGTCAACAAATTCTTTGGCCACGGCCGCGACGGCGGGTTTGTCGGCGTCGTTGACGCTGATGAAAATGCGGCCGGTCAAGGGGAGCGGGGCGTTGGCGGCCATCTGGGATTTGGCGTAAGCGATGCCCAGATCGGCATCCAGGCCCATCACTTCGCCGGTGGACCGCATTTCGGGGGAGAGCAGGATGTCCTGGCCAAGAAAGCGGTTGAAGGGAAAGACGGATTCTTTGACGGCCCAGTAATCGCGCCAGATTTCCTTGGTGAAACCGAGTTCGGTCAATTTCTTGCCGGCCATGACTTTGGCGGCGAGTTTGGCCAGCGGGACGCCAATGGCCTTGCTGACGAATGGGACGGTGCGCGAGGCGCGCGGGTTGACTTCCAGGACATAGACGGTGTCGCCCTTGACGGCATATTGGGCGTTCATCAGGCCGATGACGCGGAGTTCGCGGGTCATGGCATGGGTGTATTGGCGCATGGTCTGGATGACTTGATCGGAAAGGGTGTGGGGCGGCAAGACCATGGCGGCGTCGCCGGAATGCACGCCGGCGAATTCGATGTGTTCCAAAAAACCGCCAACGACAATGGTGCCGCCGTTGGGATCGGCGAATTGGCCGACATCGGCGATGCAGTCCACATCCACCTCGGTGGCGTCTTCCAGGAACTTGTCCACCAGGACGGGCCGTTCCTGGGAGGCCTCCACGGCAAAATGCATGTAATGCTCCAGTTCGGCGTCGGAATAAACAATTTGCATGGCGCGCCCGCCGAGGACAAAGGAGGGGCGGACCAGCACGGGGTAGCCCAGTTTGTGGGCGGCCTCCAGCGCCTCGGCCTGGTTGGTGGCCAGGCCGTTGGGCGGCTGCGGGATGCGCAGCTTGTCCAGCATGGCAGAGAACAGCTTGCGGTCCTCGGCGATCTCGATGCTCTGGGGCGAGGTGCCGATGATGTTGACGCCGTTTCGTTGCAGGTCCAGCGCCAGGTTCAAGGGGGTCTGGCCGCCAAACTGGGCGATGGCGCCCCAGCATTTTTCGCGCTGGTAAATGTGGAGGACGTCTTCGAGGGTGAGCGGTTCGAAAAACAGTTTGTCGCTGGTGTCGTAATCCGTGGAGACGGTCTCCGGGTTGGAATTGACCATCAAAGTTTCAAAGCCGTCCTCCTTCAAGGCGAAGGCGGCATGGACGCAGCAGTAATCGAACTCGATGCCCTGGCCGATGCGGTTGGGGCCGCCGCCCAGGATCATGACCTTGCGTTTGGCGCCCGGCATCGTTTCGTCGTCGCCGCAATCGTAGGTGGAGTAATAGTAAGGCGTGTAGG
>JBEKUQ010000190.1:0-5555 GCA_049514835.1 Verrucomicrobiota bacterium
ATCATGACGACCGCCGTTACCGCATAAGGAACGGCGAAAAGAAGTCCATATTCCAATCCATTAAAGCCCTGACCCTTCAGCCCGTCCGTAAAAAAAGTCATGCAGCCATAGACGGCGCAATTGTGGAGAAAATACAGCGCGACCATGACGAGGATCGAGGGATGCGACAACCTCTCCAACCAGGAAATCTTTTGCGGCGGTTCCAGTTCGTTCGCTTCATTTTTCAACATCGTTTCCAGGCGGGCCTCTTCCCCCATTGAAATCCATTTTGCGTCGCGCGGGTGGTCGCGGATGCAAAACCACCAGAGCGGCAGCCAGAGGAAGGGCAGAATTCCCTCCAGGATCAACATTTCCTGCCAGCCGTAAGCGCCCAACAGCCAGCCGGTGATGGGCGCGGAGCCGGCCACGGCCAACGGCTGGCACAGCAGCCAGTAAGAATTGGCCCGAGCGCGCTCGGAACGGGTAAACCAGTTCGCCAGCAGCACCAGGGTCGCGGGAAAAACCGCGCTTTCCGCGACGCCAAGAAAAAATCGCATCACCTCGAACTGCCGGAAGCTTTTTGAAAGCCCGCAGCCGATCGCGCAGATGCCCCACGCCATGAGACACAGGCTGACGAGCTTGCGCGCGCTCCAGCGCGACGCCAGATATCCGCCGGGAATTTGCATCAGGACGTAGCCGATGAAGAAAATCCCGGCCAGCCGGCCCTTCATCTCTTCATTCATGGACAGGTCAGGCAACATGGACGAGATTTTCGGATCGAGCGCGAGCGAGAGGTTGGTGCGATCCACGTACGAGATCGTGTACATGATCAGCGCGACGGGAATGATGCGCAGCCAGCGTTGTTGCTTCATAGTGGCGCGATGGCGATGCCAAACTCCCCCGTCAAATCCCCGCCCGGCCGAGGGTGTTGCTGGCTGCGAGCAAGTAGAGCCAGAGGATGAATTTCATGTTCATAGTGTGGCGACGGATAGCAACGCACCCCCCTTTTTACCCGATGGCACTTCCGAAGCCAGCTTTTTTAAACAGGGAAATATTCCCGAGCCGGCCTGGAGCGGTTTTTCTTTGTCTTGCGGCGGCTTGCTGGTTCAATGGGTTAGATGAGTTCCACTGACCAGATTTTTGATGCGGCTGCGCCGGAGATTTATCAAATCAAAACCCAGGCACCCGGGCCGGCGGGGAGTTTGCCGATCACGGAGGAGATGCTGCTGAACCAGCCCAGCGGCGATCTTTTCGGTCTCACGCTCAATGTGGGGATGGGGTGGAACCCGGCGCAGGCGGGACGAAAGCAATTCCTGATTTTGAGCACGCAAGGGGGGCTGCGCGCGCCCGACGGAAAACCGGTGGCGCTGGGCTACCATACGGGGCACTGGGAAATCGGGCTGCTGGTGCAGGCGGCGGCGGAAGAATTAACGCGGCTGCAGACCATTCCGTTCGCCGGGTTTTGCTCCGATCCGTGCGACGGGCGGACCCAAGGGACGACGGGTATGTTTGACAGTCTGCCCTATCGGAACGACGCGGCGGTGGTCTTCCGCCGGCTGGCGCGCTCGCTGCCGTTGCGGGCGGGGGTGCTGGGGGTGGCCACGTGCGACAAGGGATTGCCGGCGATGATGATGGCGGTGGCGGGTTTGGGGGATCTGCCCTGCGTGGTGGTTCCCGGCGGAGTGACGCTGCCGGCCACGGGGGGCGAGGACGCGGGGAAGGTGCAAACGCTGGGGGTTCGTTTTGCGCGCGGACTGGTTTCGCTGGCGGAGGCGGCTGATCTGGGATGCCGGGCCTGCGGGTCGCCTGGAGGTGGCTGCCAATTCCTGGGCACGGCGGCGACTTCCCAAGTGGTGGGAGAGGCGCTGGGGCTTTGCCTGCCGCACGCCGCGCTGGCGCCTTCAGGCCAGCCGGTGTGGCTTGACCTGGCCCGGCGCTCGGCCCGCGCCCTGGTTGAATTGGAAAAGCGCGGGCTGACCACGCGGGATTTGTTGACGCCGGAGAGCATCGAAAATGCGATGGTGGTTCACGCGGCGTTTGGCGGTTCCACCAATTTGTTGCTGCACATTCCGGCCATTGCCCATGCCGCCGGGTTGAAATCTCCGGTGGCAGAGGATTGGATTGCGGTCAATCGCCGAACGCCGCGCCTGGTGAGCGTGCTGCCCAACGGCCCGGTCCACCATCCGACGGTGCGGGTTTTTCTGGCGGGAGGAGCGCCGGAAGTGATGTTGCACTTGCGGCAATTGGGGTTGCTGCATTTGAACGTGTTGACGGTTTCCGGCAAGACGCTGGGGGAGAATCTCCAGTGGTGGGAAGGTTCCGAACGGCGCCGGCGTTTCAAGGAATTGCTGCGGCAGAAGGACGGGGTGGAGGCGGACGAGGTGATCTTCGCGCCGGAGCGGGCGCAAGCCAGGGGCCTGGCCAGCACGATGGTTTTCCCGCGCGGCAATCTGGCGCCGGAAGGTTCGGTGGTCAAAAGCACGGCGCTGGATCCGGCTGTGGTGGATGCGGATGGGGTTTACCGCAAGGAGGGGCCGGCGCGGGTGTTTGTCAACGAGAAAGATGCCATGGCGGCCCTTCGGCAAGGGCGGATCAAGGCGGGGGACGTGCTGGTCTTGACCGGGGTCGGGCCGCGGGGAACCGGCATGGAGGAAACCTACCAAGTG
This sequence comes from Verrucomicrobiota bacterium, assembly GCA_049514835.1. Classification (GTDB taxonomy): domain Bacteria; phylum Verrucomicrobiota; class Verrucomicrobiia; order Limisphaerales; family Palsa-1400; genus JBEKOF01. Next base: position 2,646 of record JBEKUQ010000190.1, read on the forward strand.
ACGGCGGCGCTGAAACATCTGCCCTTCGTCCGGGAGGTGGCGCTGCTGACGGATGCGCGTTTTTCCGGCGTATCCACCGGCGCGTGCATCGGCCACATCGGCCCGGAAGGGCTGGCGGGAGGGCCGATCGGGAAGGTTTTGGACGGGGATGTCATCCGAATTCTAATTGACCGCCATCGCATTGAGGGAACGGTTGACTTGGTGGGAGAGGGAACGCGGCGGTTCGCGCCGGAGGAAGGTGTCCGGGTCCTGGCCCACCGCGCGCCGCGGCCTGACCTGGCGCCGAATGCGGCGCTGCCCGGGGACACACGGCTTTGGGCCGCCTTGCAATCGGCCGGCGGCGGGACTTGGGCGGGGTGTGTCTATGATGCGGACAGAATCATCGCCGCCCTGGAAAGGGGACGGGCCGCCGTGGCCGGCTGAGGGAGGCAAGGGGCGGGGATTGCCGACCGGCGGCATTTTGACACACCCGCCGCGGAGAGCAAGGCCCCCCGCCCTGGCACTCTCCCCACGGACGCATTTCACTTTTTTGGAACTTTTCTGCCTTGGACAACGTTTCGCAACTATTGAGAATTGGTCATTGAGAATTTGTCATCTGTCATTGAAGAAGCATCGGCATGACGCCCCAGGAACTTGTGTTGCCCCTCTCCGTGTCCTGTTTACTTGTTCCGGAACAGTGCCCATCGGGGCGGCAAGCGGTTATTTCTTGAAAAGAGAAGGGGCGGCGCGCATCCATTGTTCGGCACCGCCTGTTATGACGCAAATGAAACTTGGCCTGGGTTTATATCGTCACGCCCTGACGCGTGATAATTTTCAATTTGCGCGGCAGGCGGGGGCCACGCACATCGTGGCCCATCTGGTGGATTACTTTCACGGTGGCGGGCAGAATCCGCGTGATAATCAACCGACCGGCACGGAACAGGGCTGGGGGCGGGCGGGCGACCCCAATCGTCTCTGGCCTCTGGAGGAATTGGTGGGGTTGCGCCAGGAAATCCAGGCGGCGGGCCTGGAGCTGGAAGCCATCGAGAATTTTGACCCCGCTCACTGGCACGACATCCTGCTCGACGGCCCGAAGAAGAGGCAACAGATGGAGAACGTGAAAACGATTATCCGGCGTCTCGGCCGGGCCGGCATCCCGATCATGGGCTACAATTTCAGCATCGCGGGAGTTTGCGGGCGGACGCGCGCGGGTTACGCACGGGGCGGCGCGGAATCCGTCGGCATGGAAGGCCCGCTCGACACGCCGATGCCCAAAGGGATGGTCTGGAACATGGTTTATGACCCGGAGGCGCCAGTAGGTTGGGTGCCCCCGATCAGTTCGGAGGAACTTTGGCGGAGATTCAGCGAGTTTTTGCGTGAAATTACCCCCGTAGCCGCGGAGTGCGGCGTCCGGCTGGCGGCGCATCCCGATGATCCCCCCATGCCGACGATGCGCGGGCAGCCCCGGCTGGTTTATCAGCCGCAGCACTATCAGCGGGTGCTGGACCTGGCGCCCAGCCCGGCCAACGCGCTTGAGTTCTGCCTTGGCTCGCTGGCGGAAATGACGGAGGGTGACCTTTACGAGACGGTGGATAGTTGCAGCCGGCAAGGGCGCATAGCCTACGTCCATTTCCGCAACGTCCGCGGCAAAGCGCCGTTCTACCGGGAAACTTTTGTGGATGAGGGTGATGTGGATATGTTGCGGGTGCTGCGCATCCTGAAGAAGAACCAATATGAAGGAGTGCTGATACCCGACCACACTCCGCAAATGCAATGTGGCGCGCCCTGGCACGCCGGCATGGCCTTCGCGCTGGGCTATATGCGCGCCGGGCTGCAGTGGATTGGCCGGGAATAGATGGGGGGCGCGCCGTTGCCCGAATTTAGCCTGAAGCACCAAGAATACGTGATTGATAATCAGCGTGTTACATCAATTCTGATCCCCTGCGGATATTTTTCTGGACATTTTTTGCGCAATCATATAGTTTTGTGTCCGAACTAATCCACGGCAAAAGGAATGCAAACGGCATTGTCATGCGCAAAATTGATCTAAGCAATTTTCAGGTGGCGACCAGCGAGACGATTCGTGACATCAACAGCCGGATCGTTCTGAATTTAGTGCGCAAACATCAACCGGTATCGCGGGCGGATTTGATGCGCTTCTCCGGTTTGCAGCGCAGCACAGTGTCCGCCATTGCGGAGCGGCTTCTGGCCGAACGTTGGTTGAAGGAAGGGGCGCTGGGTAATTTGCCGCGGGGACGCAAACCGACCTATCTGCACCTCAACGCGGAGCGCTGCGGTGTGATTGGCGTGGACGTGCAGCCGGCGACCACGACCATGGCGGTGGCGAGCACGGAGGCGGAGTTGCTGGCGCAGGAATCCATGCCGACGCCCAAAGATCCCGCGGAGTTTATTTCCCGTTTAAGCCGGCGGGTTAAGGATTTGATCCGGGCTCATCCCAAAAGCGCCTGCGAAGGAGTGGGCATCAGCCTGCCAGGGCGGATGGACGCGATGACGGAGCGGGTGATTTTTGCCCCGACCCTGGGGTGGAATGACCTGGAACTGAAAACCCCGCTGGAACAGGCCATTGGACTGCCGGTGAAGCTGGAAAATTCCGCCAACGCCTGCGCGCTGGCTGAATTATGGTCGGGGCGGCTGACGGAGGGCGCGAGCAATGTGGTGGCGGTGACGGTATCGGATGACATCGGAGTGGGCATGATCATGAACGGCCAACTGATCCGCGGCTCGACGGGCATGGCCGGGGAGTTTGGGCATGTGGCGCAAATGCCTGGCGGTCCGAAGTGCAGTTGCGGCAACAGAGGTTGCTGGGAAGCGCTGGCCTCCAACGCCGCCGCGGTGCGGTATTACGCGGAGGCCACTTCCGTGCCCAAAGGGGAGATCGGCTCCAAGAGCGACATGGCGCGGGTGCCGTTT
>JBEKUQ010000191.1:0-5549 GCA_049514835.1 Verrucomicrobiota bacterium
GCCTCGGCGAGGCGTCCACGGCAGGACTGCCACCCCCGGACGCCTCGGCGAGGCGTCCCTACCTGAACCTACCTGAACAGTTACGCTTTTCCAGACCCATGTTAATGCGCGTTCAGCGTGATCACGCTGACCGAGTGCGCCGGAAGCTCGTGCGTGAACGCCGCCCCGACATCCGAGATTCGCGTTGTCTTCGGCGCGACTTTCATCGGTTCCGTAATCGTGTTCACATCCAGAGGATTGCCCGACATTTCTTCGCAGGCCGCCGTCGCCGCCACAGCCGTAACGCCGGCCAGGTTGAATTGCACCGGCCGCGCGGTCGCGCTGACGTTCACGATGTGGAGGAAGACCTCACCCGTGGCCGGAACGATGGTGGCGTTGGCGTAAACTGGGTCGGGCTGTGGCGCCGGTCCGTCCGTGGCCTGGCAGACCAGGGCGCCGTCCAGATAGCAGCGGATGGCGCGGCCTTCCAGCTCGATTTTCACGTCATACCAGCGCCCGGTTTGAACGGTGTTGGTCGCCGTGTTTCCCAGTTCGGACTTTGCGCCGTTCTCGGCTTTCTCCATGACGGAGCGCGAATTGTTCCAGCCGCCCACGTTGAACCAGATGAAATCGTCGGGGCCGCCGACATGAAAAAGAACCAAAAATCCCTCGGCGCCGGCCGTTTTCCGGGCCTGCAGTTCGTAGGTGTAGTCGGTCCAATTCCGGTCGCCGGCGGTGGCGCGAATGTCGGTCGCTTCGGCGTTCTGGATCAAAACGCCGTCCTGTGCGGTCCATTTACCGCCGGAGCGGCGCCAGCCTCGCAGGGCATTGGTCAAGTCCGTCTGGAAGAGGGTTTCGCCATGATGCGTGACCTTGAGGTCCTTGAACTCGGCCCGAGTATTCCACGTGCCCACGCCGATGCCGCCCTTGGGTAGGAAGGCAACCGGCGCCTCATTGGTGGCGGCCACGATTTCCACAGGCAAAAGGCGCTCGCCGTGATGGTTGGCGAACATGGATTGCACGTAATATGAAGGCGAGCCAAAGCTGTGCATGGCGTCGTAACCAATCAGGTCCGTGGCCCATTGGCGCGCGCCCGGATTGACATTGACCAGCAGCGGCGCGTAAGCCTCCATCACGATCAGGTCCGAATTTCGTTCCAAGTCAATCAACCACGCCGCATCGCCCAGGGCGGCGTTCAGGGTGGGCGTCGGACTGCCTTCGGTCGTGGCCCATTCCCCCACAAATATCTTCGGACCGTTGCGGCTGGAGGTGTCGTAATGGTGATCCACTTCCATTTGACGCGCCGAACGGTAGTAATGATCGTCCACCACGTCCGGCCTGCGCGAAGTCACCGGCATTGTCGCGATGATTTGCAGGTTCGGGTATTGGGCCTTGATGGCGTCATAAAACTGCGCGAAACGGGCGTCATAGCTGCCCGAGCGGTCGAAGGAATCTTCGTTGCCGATCTCGATGTGAGTGAGCTGGAAGGGCGCCGGGTGGCCGTTCTTGGCCCGCAGCGCGCCCCACTGGGTGCTCGCGTCGCCGGTCACATATTCAATCTCGTCCAGCGCGTCCTGCACGTGAGGCTTCAACTCCGGCCCGGCCTCAATGTGTTCTCCTCTCAGCGCGTAGCCAGCCCAGACGGCGAGAACGGGCTGCATATTCAAATCCTCACACCACTCCATGAACTCGAGCAGTCCCATGCCGTCCGATGAACGGTAACTCCACGTCCCCGGGTGTCCCGGCCGTTGCGCCAGGTCTCCAATGGTTTTCTTCCAGTCAAAACGCGTCGCAATCGTGTCGCCCTCCACGTAGTTCCCGCCGGGCAGCCGCAAAAAGGACGGCTTCATTCCGGCCAGCAATTCCATCAAATCAAGGCGATTGCCGTTGGGGCGGTTGTGGAAGGTCGGCGGGAAAAGCGAGACCAGATCCAACCAGATCGTTCCCGGACGATGGACCGAAATCACAAACCGCGCCGCCGTGGTCGAGCTGGCCGTGCCTGTGTCCAAGCTGACGGAGAATTGCTTCCAATCCGCCGTCAAACCGGGGACCTGCGCCGAGGCGTAAACCGTCGCGCCATCGTCGCTCTCAATCGAAACCGTCGCCGGCCCGTCAAATCCATTGGCGGCCCTCGCATAAAACGACGCCCGGTAGTGGGTGTCCGGCTTGACCGGAATGCCCCAGTAACCGCGATTGGCCACGCCCGCGCGCCGCGCGTCCGAGGCGGAGGATACGTCCAGGCGGAGACTGGAGTCCAACTGGTCGTTCAGCGGCTTGGCATGGTCAACGGCGATTGTCGCCGCGGCTCCATCCGCCACCACCACCGACCAGCTTGCCGGGTTGCGCTCGTCATCCTTGAAGGCGCGATTACGTATTAACTCGGCGTATAAACCGCCGTCGTATGAATGATTGATCTCTTCGGTCATCAAACCATAAAAGGTCGGACTGATTCTGATGCCGGGTTTGTCAACGTGTACGGTGATGCTGTCCGAGTATGCCGGAACCACCGTCGCGCAGACGCCCGCCAGCACGAGTGCAAGAAGCCTGGGTGCGAGGGATGCGTTTTTGTTCATTTAGTTTGTGCGTTTTTTGCGCCGCCGCCCCACAAATCCAGCGATAATTCGCCGGTGCAAGCAGCCAGATATTTGATTTTACCAAAATGACCGCCGCCCCGTCAACACCCGCCCGCGACCGGTAATTTTTTCAAACCAAAGACTTGACGACACAAGAGTGTTTCCGTAATCTCCCACCCCGTGACCGGCCATCGTGATGGCCGGCACTCAATAGGAATTCATGAACCAGCATTGGCCAGCTTGGATGAAAACGCAAACCGTGGCGCTCGCCATCACCCCTGAATTGCTGGCATGCTGTCACATCAACGTGAATTTTGTAGTGGAGCCGGGCGAGTTTGAGATCGCGGCGGGCAGTTCTTGGCGCGACAGCGATCTGCAAAAGGTGATCTTGACGATGCAGTAACCCGTTATGTCCCAGCCATCCCAGAAACTCTCTTTCGTCGAAAAGGCGGGCTACAGTTGCGCGGATGCGGCGGCCAATTTCGTCTTCATGACGATGGTTTGCTTTCAGGCCAACTTTTACACGGACGTTTTCGGCATCACCGCCGTCGCGGCGGGAGGCATCATCCTGGTGGCGCGGTTGTGGGACGCCTTTTTCGATCCGTTGATGGGCGTGCTGGCGGATCGCACCAACACACGCTGGGGCAAGTTCCGGCCGTGGATTCTGTTTAGCGCGGTGCCGTGGTGCGTGGTGATGTATCTGGCCTACACCACCCCGTCCGGTTGGGGTTCGACCGCAAAAGTGGTGTACGCCCTCGCCACGAACATCTTGTTGATGACCATTTATTCGGCCAACAACATGCCCTACGCCGCGCTGGGCGGGGTAATGACCGGCAACATTGACGAGCGGGCCAAGCTCAATTCCTACCGCTTCATTGCCGTCAACGCCGCGCAATTCATCGTCGTGGGCATCACGCTCCCATTGGTCTATAAATTCGGCGGACCGGAACATAACCGCCAGCATGGCTGGTCCATGACCATGGGATTGTATGCGGTTCTTTGCCTTTTCCTTTTCCTCATCACCTTTGCCACCAGCCGGGAGCGCATCCATCCGCCGCCCCTGCAGAAAACGCCGCCCAAGCGGGATTTCGCCGATCTGCTGGGCAACGGGCCGTGGAAGGTCATGTTCGCGGTGACTTTCCTCCATTTCACCATGCTCGCGTTCCAAGGCAGCGCCCAATACAATTATATTCATTCTTACGCCAACAAGGCCGCGCTCTTTGACTGGCTCAATTCGCTTGGGTTGACGGGGCCGCCATTGGCCGACGGCGCGCCCCAACCCGGCGGCATCTTGGAATTCCTGCGTTTTATTGTCCATGGCGACCGGGCTAGCTTGGAGAATTCCAACGTGGCTGATGTCGGCTACAGCATAATCAGCATGATTGGCAAGGTGGTGACCATCCTCGTCATCCTGGCTTCGCCTTCTCTTTCGCGCGCCCTGGGCAAGAAGGCGGTGGCCGTGGGCGGTTTCGCCCTGTCCGCCATTGCCTACCTGGTGTTCTATGCCATTCAGCCGGCCAATGTGGGAGGGATTGTTCTGATGACGATCCTGACCTCCGCCGTTTACGCGCCCACCATTCCCTTGCTCTGGGCGATGTTCGCGGACGTGGCCGATTACTCGGAATGGAAAAATGGCCGCCGTGCCACCGGGATGATTTTCGCGACCATTTGCTTTGCGCTCAAGGCGGGACTGAGCCTTGGCTCGGCGTCCTTCCTTTGGCTCATGGCGATGTATGGCTATTCGGCCAATGCGCCGCAGACACCGAGAACACTCGAGGGAATGCATATGTGCTACACCGTGTTCATTTGCGTGCTTTTTGCAATCTGCACCGCGCTCCTCGCCCTTTACCAAATCAGCAAGCGCCTCAACCTCCAGATCGCCAACGAACTGGCGGAACGCCGCTTAAAGGCCGGCGCGCCACCCGCCTAAATTCTCACTGACCCTTTCTCCATCTTCGGAAGCGGCCTTGTTCCAAAGGCCGCCAGCAAATTGGAAGTTGTTTTTGCACAGACCCCTGCTTCGCCGGGGTGGAAACCGCCTGGAAGATATGTCTTGGAATTTGCGTGCTGGTGCCGGGTTGCGCGAATCGTCGCGCCATCATCGTGGCGGCCAGATGCGAAACTCGCCGCTGCAATGCAACAGGGCCATCATATAGAGCAAGCCTTCGTAATAGCGTTCCAGTCCATCCGGCACAGGCGTGTTCCACAAAGCTTCGACGAATTCTCTGGCGCGGGGTTGGGTGGCGGCGAGGCTGGCGACGGCGTTGACCGCGACCAGACCCTGCGCGTGGCGCGCTTCCAGTTGCCGGCCATCCAGGGTGAACTGACAGCCATAATCCGCCATCCCTTTGGATTCAAAAAAGGCCTGCAGACGGTCGCTCCGTTCCCGTTCCCGGACATCCTTTCCCCACCAGGACCAATCCACCGACCAGTTCCCCGCAGTGCGGAAAGCATCGTATGAAAAGTTGCTGGCGCGGCCGGCGGGCGTGCCGTCAAAGTTCGCGTAATTGGGGTTAAGCGCGGTGACGGGATTGACCGTGCTCTCGAAAAAATCACGGCTGGCGGCGGCCGCCGCCGCCCAGAACGGGCGGTCTTGCGCCGGACCCCAGCGAGACCAAAGCTCGTAAAAGGCGGGCAAATGGTACGACGGATCGGTGAAACGATTGCGTTCGGAACTCGGTGAAAAGAGAACCATCTTGTGCTCCGCATCAAAAAGCGGCCCGGCGGTGACCCGGCTTCCCCGCGCGGAGGGGCCGGTGATGACGTCGCGGTGGAGCATGCGGGACAGCAAGGCGTCGGCCTGGGCGCGGTAGTTGTAAATGCCCTGGCCGCTGCCCCATCGTCCGGCGGCAAAATAAAGGGCCATCACATAGTATTCCTCGCCGTCCGGCGCCACAAATTCGCTCATGCGCGCCCCGTTCGTCCTCGCCTGCCACGAGAAGAAACCGCAGGAGAAGTGATTGGTCTCTTGGTTGTAGAGGTAGGTGAGCGACCAGT
>JBEKUQ010000192.1:0-5515 GCA_049514835.1 Verrucomicrobiota bacterium
GTGGCATTTGTGTTGACGATGGTGAACTGGATCCAGGTTGCCGGCAGGAAGAAGCGGCGCTCTTCCGCCAAAGTGGCGCTGGCCAGATCGGACATGGACCAGGCGGGAGTGAAATGCGTGAAGGACAGGCCGGCGGAACTGATGGTCCACTGATCACTGCAAGGACTCAGTGCGCGCTGGACGTTGGTGTCGGCGAAAAAGGCGGCGGAGCTTGAGATGCTGGCCGTGCTGGCAACAAAAGGCATGGCTTGAATGCCATTGCTTCCCGACAATGCGATGAGCACGCCGCCTCCGCCCCCGCCGTAAGGGATGGATGAACTGGATTGACCAAGGCCGCATTTATCCGTTTTCGCGCCGTAGGCGAGGGTCGAGTACGTGCCGACGGCGCCGTGGTCCACGTTGACAAAGACCAGTTGGTTGGAATTGACCGTTACGTAGGCCGCTCTCGCAGTCCAGCCACATCCGAGAATCAGCAGGCACGCAACAGCAATAAGGCGCTGTTCAGCCGCAGCACGGATGGATTGCTTCAGGGAGACTGAGGTGAACGGGCAATTCGGGCGCACTGCCGGGCAGGTCTATGAATTGTCCGTCACCTTCGCCGCATTCTTCCACTGGAGCTGGGTCTCTATCGAAGAACCGAGTTGGTACTTCTTGGCGAGCTTGGCGACGGGTTCGCCGAGGATTTCCATCTTGCTCAGGTCCGACTCGCCCACCTTGGCGCTGGCCAGGTAAGTCAGGTAGCCAACATTGCCCGGATCAATGCCCATGAGCGTGGCGCCGACGGTGTCGGCGGCCAGGTAGTCGGTGCTGACAACGCACACGCGATGGTCCACGGCGGTGCCGTTGATCGGGCCGTTGCCCTCCATGCCTTCAAAGCCGTCAATCACGGACAGGGACGGATGCAGCATCGGAGCCAGCATGGCGAGGTTGATATTGATGCCGTGCGATCCGCCGCCGTGGAGGATGGGCTTGTCGCTTCCGCCAAACCCGCCACCGCCAAAGCCCCGCCCGCCCCGCCCGCCCCCACCGCCGTTGGCACTCGCCAGCTTCAGCGCCGAGCCGAGGATGATGTTCTTGATGGACATGGTGGCGACGGCAAAGTTGTGGGTCTTGAGCATGCATGCCGAAACGATGAAGTTGTCCTCCTGATTGGCCAGAATGCTTGACACCCGCACCGGATGCGGCTTCGCGTCGCTCTGGTTGAACGCCATGATCGTCTGGAATTTCTCCTGGTCCAGATCCACCAGTTTGACCTTGTACTTGTCCCCCAGCGTCGTGTAGCCGAAATTCTGGAAGCCCTGCATGGTGGAGCCCAAGGCAGACTCGGCGATGATGGCGTTGTCCAGCTTCCCGATGGACTTGAGAAACTCCAGAATGCCGGCCAGTGCATCGGCGTGCGTGGCGGCAAGCTGGTAGGTCGTGGATACGTTGTTGGGCTTGATGACCACCCGGCGATTGCCGATGGACTGGGCGATCTCCTTTTCCAGCGACTTCAGGGCACGGAAGACATTATCGGTGCGATTGTCGCCGTTGGTCAGCGCCACCTTGCTGGGCGCCGTGGCAGCGGCGGCAGGCGGCCCCGGCGCCACGGGCCTCTCGGGCGTGGCCCCTGGCCCTCCCGCCGCGCGGGCAAAGCGCGCCCCAAACAGCGCACCGGCTCCCGTGGCCAGTCCGGTCTTTAGAAATTGACGGCGATTGGTGAGGGAGACTCCTTGTTCAGTCTGGCTTTGCATGGCGCGATACTACCAGAGCGCGGTCCGCTGTCAACCGGGAGTTTGTGTTAAAAGCAGGTTGCCCGGCGGCGTCTTTAGCCGGATAATCCGCCTTCGCCATGAGCCTGAACGTTTTGATTGCTCCGGATAAATTCAAAGGCACTCTTTCCGCGCGTGCCGCCGCCGACGCCATGACCCGCGGATGGCGGCAAGCGCGCCCGGCAGACCACCTTATGCCCTTCCCCATCAGCGACGGCGGAGACGGTTTCGGCGATTTGGTGGGGGCCGGCCTCGGTGCCAGAACCGAAACGGTCTGCACCGTGGACGCTGCGCACCACCCATGCGCTGCCGAGTGGTGGTGGGCGGCAGAGTCAGGCACGGCCATCATTGAAGCCGCTCGAGTCAACGGCCTTGCCCGGTTGCCGGCCGGCAAGCACCACCCGTTCGAATTGGACACTTTCGGTTTGGGGGCGGTGCTGGCCTCGGCGCGCGCGATGGGCGCCCGCCGCTGCCTCATCGGCATCGGCGGCAGTGCCACCAATGACGGTGGGTTCGGCATGGCCCGCTCCCTGGGTTGGACTTTCTCCGATGACCGCGGGGCAACGATCGAGCGTTGGACCCAATTGCATTCCTTGTCTCGCTGCCAGCCGCCGCCGACTGCTGCATGGCCAAATGGCCTGCTGGTCGCCGTGGACGTGCAGAATCCCCTCCTGGGACCGTCTGGCTGCACTCGTGTTTATGGACCTCAAAAAGGCCTGCGAGAGGAGGATTTCAGTTTGGCCGAACGGTCTCTTGCCCGTTTGGCGGAGGTTGTGGAATGCCAATTGCATTGCAGCATAGCGGACCAGCCGGGCGCCGGCGCGGCCGGCGGACTCGGCTTCGGCCTGCGCAGCTTCCTCGGGGCGCGCCTGGTGCCAGGGTTTGGCTTGTTCGCCGACCACACCGGATTGAAGGAACGCCTGTCGGCGGCGGACCTGGTCCTCACCGGCGAAGGCGCCATCGACAGCTCCACATTCATGGGCAAAGGCGTGGGTGAACTGGCGCTCTTGTGCCGCCAGGCAAACACTCCGTGCCTGGGTTTGGGAGGCGCTGTATCCGACCGCGCCGCTGCCGCCCATTTCTTCACTCGAGCCTACGCGCTGACACCCGATTTGACGAACCGGGAAACTGCTTTTGCCAACGCCGGCGAATGGCTGGCCCGTCTGGCGGCACACGCGGCCGCCGCCTGGCATGATCCGTAGTTTCGTACACTTTTCCACCGATTTTCCTTGTGTCAGCCATGAAAAACCTCGAACATCCGCAAAACTGTAACCCCAAAAATGGCCTCCATTTGCATCGGCCCCTTCCTTGAAGGTGTGATGAGCACCACCAACTTCAGCCGCCCCATGCCTGGCGCGATCACCCATGTCACCCTCGACGAATTGAAGGCCTTCGCCGCCCGCTGCAACCCGCACATCAAACTGGATTAAATGCCCATCCTCCAACCAATCAACTGACAACTCCCATGAAAATCCTCCTCCTCACGGCAGCCATTCTTCCCCTGGCCGTGCCCGCGTGGGCTCTCGACGGCCAGGTTGGAATCCACGACCCCTCCACTCTCATCCAATGCGACGGCAAATACTACGTCTGGGGCACAGGGGGCGGAGGCTTGGTCTCCGACGACGGTTGGACCTGGCGTCGCGGGGTCACACCCGCGCGTACCGGAATGGCCCCCGACATCATTCACATCGGCGACCGCTACTACATGTATATTGCTCGGAACGTCGGAGCCCAGCCCAGAGCCGACGTCAACATGATATGGAGCAAGACCTTCGACACCAATTCTCCCGATTACAAATGGGAAGATGGCGGCCTTGTCGCCTCCTCTGACGGCGTCGAGGACTGCAATGCCATTGATCCGGGTGCCTTTCTTGATCCCAACGACGGCCGGCTCTGGCTCACCTATGGCTCTTATTTCGGCTACATCCGGCTGGTCGAACTCGACCCCAAAACCGGCCAGCGCGTCAACCCGAACGACAAACCCGTGGACATCGCCATCAATTGCGAAGCGTCGGACATGATTTATCACGAGGGTTGGTATTACCTCCTGGTTGACCACGGCTCCTGCTGCGCCGGTGCGGCCTCGGGCTACAACATCCGCGTGGGCCGCGCCATAAAGGTGACCGGCCCCTTCTTCGACAGCATGGGCGTTGATATGCTCCAAGGCGGCGGCAAGCTCTTCGTCGGCTCCAGCGGCCGCGTCGTCGGTCCCGGCCATTTCGGCCTGCTCGACTTGGGCGAGGGCGTGCAAAAATTCTCCTGCCATTACGAAGCCGACCTCGACCGGGGCGGGGCCAGCGTGCTGGACATCCGCCCGCTGCTGTGGAAAGACGGCTGGCCGGTGGCCGGTGACAACTTCAAGGACGGCACTTATGAAATCGAATCCATCCGCACCGGCACGGCACTCGAACTGGCCGTGGAAGGTGTGCCGGTTGGTGGCGCACGCAACCGAGGAGCCCGCGGCGCGGGGTTTGGCAGACGAGGCGCCCCCGGCGGCGCCACCAATGAACCCGCCGGACGCGGCGCCCAAATCGCCCCCGGCGGCCTCGGTGAAACCAACGCCCCCGGTGGCCGCGCTGCGCGCGGCGGCGGCGGGGGTGGGCGAGGCATGTTCGGCGGCCAGGGTGGCGTCATTCCGCCGCAGGATGTCGCCCAAGTCTCGACCAATTGGCCGGCCGGCAACATTGACACGCGCATGGCCAACTACCTGGACCAAGCCCAGCAGAAATGGGCCGTGACCGCCGTCACCAATGCCGGCGGTTATCCCGGCTCCCCCTATTTCAAAATCACCATCGCCGGCACGGATCGCGCGCTGGCCGCGACCGAGGACGGTGAACTGGTCACGCGGCCCGCCTTTACCGGCGAACCACCACAGCTCTGGCGCCTGGATCAGTTGGCCGACGGCTCCTGGCGCATCATGCCCAAGTCGGTTCCCAATTCCAAAGAACCGCTGGCCCTCTCGGCCATCGGCAGCAGTTTCGCCACCCTGGCCAAATTCAATCCCGACAGCGACAAGCAACGCTGGCTGTTCAAAGCTCCATGAACCCCTGTTGAAAATCGGCATCCACACTTGAAAATCCAAATTCTCGCAAAGGGCCTCCTCTATGACTACGATTCGCACCCTCCTGATCCCGGCCTCCGCCGTCCTGGCCGCCACCGTGCTGTTGACCTCCGCCGCTGCTCCAGGCGTGCCGGCGCAGGCCCCCGTCACGCTCACGCCCCCCGACTCCCCCACCAAGGCCCCCAGCCCTGAGGGTTTCCTGCAGCGCTGGATCATCCTGGAGCCCATCCGCGTCAGCGGCGTCACCCAGAGCGCCGTCCAGGCGGCGGTCAAGAAGGAGTACTTTCCCAACCAGTTCACCGTCCTGCCGCGCGACGGCGACAAGGTGACGGCGGGCGACGCCGAACTCACCTGGCACGCTCTGGACACCAAGAATTACAACGTGAACCTCTATCACTTCGCCTATGCCCTGAACAAGCCCTCGTCCGACGTCCTGTTTTGGGCCCTCACCATCGTCAACTGCCCGGAAGAAATGCGCGACGTTCGTCTGGCCATCGGTTCCAACGACGCTTCCGTCTGGTGGGTCAACGGCCAGGAGGTCATTGCCATCTACGGCGACCGCCAGACCGTCATCGACGACGGGGTCTCGAAAAAACTCACGCTCAAAAAGGGGCCTAATGTCATCCGTTGCGCCGTCCACAACCAAGGCGGCGCGACCGACTTTTGCGCCCGGTTTCTCGACGGCCAAGACAAGCCGCTAAAG
>JBEKUQ010000193.1:0-5504 GCA_049514835.1 Verrucomicrobiota bacterium
ACAATCCAGGGCTGCCAGGGCCAGCACGACAACCGCGTTCGCCAGGTTTAACTTCATGAAACGCGCCACAGCTAAGCAAAAGCACGGCGGGCTGCCAAGCGGGAATTGCCGGTCAGTGCGATTTTATTTCCACTTCGGTGAAACCGGTCCGGAGAAAAAGGGCCTTCATCTCGGCCTCGGCGCGGTCGCGGGCGTCCTTTAGAATCTCGGCGTCCAAGGCCTGCACGCGCAGCTCGTCCACCGCCTGTTTGCGGGCGTTTTGTTCCAGGTCCTTGTCGAAGGCGCGTAAAATGCCGGTGGAGCGTTCGAGGACTTGCGTATGGTGATCGTCCAGATAGGCATCGGTGATGACGGGGTGGGGCAGGGTGAGAATGAGCTTTTTACCGGAAATCTGGATGTCGGACGGCTGGATATTTGTCAAGTTGATGCCGGCCTTGACGATGCCGTGGGCGACCAACAGCACCTTGTTATCGCCGCCCGGATACCATCTGGTATCCTGAAAAACCACCACCTTTTCCAGGACGTACTTGACAGTAACCAATTGAGACAGGGTTTGGACCTGGCGGAGGATGGTGGCGGTGCTGGTCATCTGGGGACTGCGGAAAAGTCCCCCGTTGCGGGAATACGCCCCGAAGAACAGGCACAGGGCGATAATCATCGCAATGGGGACGAACACGTTGATGGCCTTTTTGAACATGGCTGGAGGGTAACTGCTTTGCCCGGGCGGTGGAAGCGAAAAACCTTAAGGCCTCGGCGCTATTTGGCGGCGGGCCAGGGGCTGGCGGGGGTGCATTGGGGCTGGCGCTCCAGGTCCAAACCGCGGTGGCCGGGCACGGTGTATTTGGCGAAGAACTGTTCCAGTTCGGCGTTGCCATAGGCATGTTGCGCCCACTGCCCATGATCGTCGGTGAGAAAGACGAGGATGTTTGGACGGACGGACTTGGCCCCGGTTTGGGCCGCGACCGGGCGCACCAGCGGCTGGAAGGCCAGTCCCGCGCCCAAGGCGCCCGACATTTTCAGAAACCGATGGCGTCGCATCCCGTTCATGGGTGCATATTACTGTTTGGTTTCCGCCTGACGCAACATTGCGGCTGCAAAGGTGTCTCGAATCTGCGCCATCGCTGCGTTCGCGATCCCCTCACCCGGCAATTGTCCAAGCAGCCGGTTACAATTGAGTGACTTTCAGGCCCTGTTTTTTGAGGAGTTCGACCAGACCTTCGTCGCCGACCAGATGGGCGGCGCCAACGATGACGACGGCGTTTTTGCCGCCGTGCAGGAGTTCTTCGATCTTGGGCAGCCAGCTTTTGTTGCGATCGGTGAGCAGGCGCTTGAAGATGGTGGGCGCTTCCTGCATGGCCTGGTTCAAGAGTTTTTCCATGGCGGCGGTGTCGCCGGTTTGCCAGGCCGCGAGGATTTTGCCCGACTTCACGTCCTCCATGTCCTTGAGCGAGATCTTCATCACCAAGTCGTCCTCTTCGGGAGGAAAGCTGGTCAACAGGTCTATGTGGAAGTCCGCCGTTTCGAGGCCGATGATCTGTTTGTGCTGCTCCAGGGCGCGAGCCGCAAAGTATCTGTCCACGCCATTGCCGGCATCAAATCCCATCCGGCTCAGTTCAGCCAGGCTTAACCTCAGCGCCGCCATGGAGGGTTTCATGGATTGAAGCCTTTCCAGCGACAGGCCGGTCTCCCTGACGCGATTGGTGAAGGCGGCGTAGGTTTGGGCGGAAAGGCGCTGTTGGAGGGTTTCGCCGGCGGGGAGTAGGGACTGGCTCATGAGTTTCCTTTGAACTTGCGGGTCGCCCATCTCTGCTATGTCGGTTTCGAACACGGCCACGGGCGAGTTGGAGAAGGCGGTTTCGAGAGGCACGGGCAGGGGAAAATCCTCCGTCTTCAAAACATGAATGGAGCCGAGCAGGTAAACGACATTGCTCTGGCCCTGGACCTTCCACAGCGAATGATGGTTGGCGGTGACGGCGTTATTCTGAGCAGCGAGGGGATGCCAAAAGAAACAGGTCAGCAGGAGAATGGCGCCGATGGAAGCGATGCTGCGTTGTTTCATGGCGCGGAGGTTAATCGGCCAATTGGATGGCCGCGAGCAAAAAGGGCCGAGTGGGAAGGAGGTGCGAGAGCCTGGTCGAGGCGCGGGAATTGTTTCCTTTTTTGAGGCAAAGCGGCAGACTGGCAAAGGTTTCGATCCGCAGCCATGAAATACCTTGATCTGACCCTGCCCTCACCGGCGGCCAATTTGGCGTGCGACGAGGCGCTGCTGGAGGCGTGCGAGGACTGCCCGGAAGGGGAAGTCCTGCGTTTCTGGGAGCCGCGCGAATACTTCGTGGTGCTGGGTTACGCCAACCGGGCGGAGTCGGAAGTGAATCTGGCGGCCTGCCGGCAGGCGAACATCGGTGTATATCGCCGGTGCAGCGGTGGCGGGACGGTCTTGCAAGGGCCGGGCTGCCTGAATTATTCGCTGGTGCTCAACGTGGCGGAGCATCCGGCGCTCCAGGGCACGGCGACCGCCACCCGCCATATCATGGCGCGCCAGCGCCAGGCGCTGGCGGGCGTTCTGGGGCGGGCGGTGTGCGTGGCAGGCACCAGCGATTTGGCTCTGGACGGGCGAAAATTTTCGGGCAACGCGCAACGGCACAAACGGGCGGCCCTGATTTTTCACGGCACTTTTCTGCTCAACTTCGATCTTTCCTTGATGGAACAATTTTTGCCCATGCCCTCGCGCCAGCCGGATTACCGGCTGGGCCGGCCGCACGGCCAATTTCTGGCCAACCTGGGCGTGCCGGCCGCCCTCGTCAAACTCGGCTTGAGGGAGGCCTGGTCGGCCGCGGAGATTTGGGAGGTGCCGCCGGTCATCCCGCCGCGTCTCCGGCAAAAGTACGCGGGGCGGGAGTGGAACATGAAGTTCTAGTTGACACCCAGTTCAAAACAGGCCATTTCCACCGCGTTGCGCACAAAAATCTTCCCGTCGGCCATCGCCGGCTGGTTCCAGGTCTTTCCGTGCAGCGCCGGGAACCGCGCCAATTCTTCCAACCCGGCCGGGCTGGCCTTGGCCAACGCCAGCTCACCGTTGCCGCCCAGGATGACCAAATGCCCGCTCGCCAGCAGCACCTGTCCGTAGCCGAATCGCCCGTCTTTCCATTTCCGCTCGCCGCTGCCCGCGTCCAGGCAAACCAGGGTTTCGTCATCCAGGCCGTAAATGCAGCCCTCGTAAAGCACCGAACTGCTGAATTTGTTCTTGAGAAAGGTATTCCTCCATACCTGGTGCGCCTCAAACACCGCGTTGCTTCGCGTCACCTCAAACGCCGTGCAACCCTTGCCGTATCCCGCCGACAACAGGAAGCGGTTGGCGCCGAGCAAGACCGGCTGGGCGATGGCGTTGTCATTCTCCACCACCCAGGGCAAGTGCCACAGCAATTGCCCGTTTTCAGGCAAGACCCCCATCACACCCCGCGCGCTGACGATCAGCACCTGCTTCTGTCCCGCCAGCGTCACCAGCATTGGCGACGTGTAAGCCTGCTTGTCCGACAGCGATTTCCAAATCGGCGCCCCCGTCAATTTATCGTAGGCCGCCACCGAGAAGCCGTTCGTCCCTCCCGGCAAAACGATCACCTTGTCCTCCACGATGAGCGGCGAAACCGCCTCGCCGTATTTCGGCACTTCCGCGTGATTCTCCGCGAGAATGTTCCGCCGCCAAATCAGCCGGCCCGAATCGGCCTCCAGACACCGAAACTCGCCGTTCCCGCCCGTCGCATATATCCGGCCTTCGTCGTAAGTTGGCGAGGCCCGCGGACCCTCTCCGCCAATCGGTTCCTCGAATCGGTCGAGCCACCCGTTTGTCCAGAGTTCCCTTCCGTCCGACACCGCGTAAGCCACCGCCACCTCGCGCTCCTGCCGCTGTTCGATGATGAAAGCCCGTCCGTCCGCCACAACGAATGAAGAATACCCGCCGCCAATCGGCTGCCGCCAAATCTGCCGCAGCCCCTCCTTTGGCCAGCGCGTGAGGATTGGTTTTTCGTCATAATGACCGTCACGATTCGGTCCGCGAAAACTCGTCCAATAATTTGTTCCCCTCCGTGCCAATTCCGGCAGAGAATTCGTCGCCGCCAATTTCGCCTGTTTTGCCCGGTTCTCCTGCAGCGCCTTGTAATCCGGCAACGTCTTGGACAACGTCAGCACCGGCACATACCCCCCGCGCCATTCCACCAGATCAATTCCCGCCACAAAATATAAAAACCCGGGAATGATCGAGAGATATAGAAACGTATAAATCAGCGCGAAAAGAGTCCCGAAAATCTTCCGTCCCCACCCGACCGCAGAGCTGCGCCAAAGCAGCACCATCCCCAGCGGCGGCAGCAAATAGGTCGCCACCCGGATTGCCTTAAGACTTTGAAATCGTTTTGCCATCAAAATAATCCAGCCACGCCAGAGTCCCTCGAAACGATGCGAGTAATGCCGTCCGATGCTGGCTCGGGGTTGGTTTCATAATCACGGAAAAACCAGGCGGATGGAGGAGGTCGCGGGGGCGTGGCCGGTGGGCCAGTTGGTAGTTGGCGGGGCGTTGCGCAGGAAGTTCTTATTGAAACTGGCACTGGAAACTTGTTGCACGCTGCCGTCACCAAACAAAATGTTGCCAGCCCCCGCAGGTTTTCCATATGAATGCATCTTCAATGACCATGAAACAGGGCCGGTGACGGGTACGGCCACGTCGTTTCCTTTGCCGTTTGTGGGGGAAAAACCAAACTCGGAATCCGGCGCGTTCCCGCCGCCCAAATTGCGGTCGCCCGCGAGTAATGACCGGGAAAATTTGGTGTTTGCGCTCACGCCAACAAAGTAAGAAAGGTTGTTCCTATTCTGAAAATACTGGGCGCGCAAATCCTTTGACATTGCGTTTGACACGAACTCCGCCGGTGCAGCCCGGTCGTCCGCCGGGCAGATCACCCATTTCGGGCTGCGGCCCAAAGCGTCGGCCAGAATTGCATAATTTGTCCAACAATTTGCCCCTTGGTCAGAATTGGTGAGCAAGTCTGACCATCCGCCAAGGCTGGCGGACTCCTCAGCGGGAGTGTGACCGCCATGTTCCTCGGCCCAGAGGCGGGATGCAGTTCCAATTTGTTTGAGGCTGATCGCGCAAGAAATACGCTGCGCCTTGTGCTTTGAACTCCCGGCCGGCAAAAGTATTGAAGCCAGAAACGCAATAAGGGCAATCACCACAAGCACCTCAATGAGAGTCATCGCTGCCCGCCGCTGATTCAATGTTGGTTTCATAATCACGGAAAAACCAGGCGGATAGAGGGGGTGGCGGGGACGCGACCGGCAGGCCAGTTATTAGTTCCTTGCGCGTTGCGCAGCCAGGTCTGATTGAAACCGGCGCTGGATATTTGTTGGCCGCTGCCATCGCCGAGCAAGATGTTGCCCGCGCCCGCAGCGTTTCCGGCCGAGTGTATTTTCAACGACCAGGAAACTGAACCGTTGATTGGGATGGTGACGTCGTTTCC
>JBEKUQ010000194.1:0-5499 GCA_049514835.1 Verrucomicrobiota bacterium
TTTGCACTATCACGTTGCTGCGCCCGGGGACGGGCGCACTCCGCCTTTGTAGTGTATCCCATCGTCTCCTCAGTATGTTGATCTTCTTGCGTTCTTTGCGTTGTGGTCAACTCATTTTTGGTTGCGGCTCCGTCGCGCTGCGTTCTCTGTTCCCTCGGCGTTCTCCTGTTCAAAACACTTTGCCTTAACCTTCCTTCTCTCCTCAAGCAACGGCTCAATTCGCAAGAGAGCGCCGCAATTTGGGTCCAATTCACGTGCCTTGGTGGCCCAAGTCGTTGACGAGTCAATATTACCACGCTTGAATTCTGCCAAAGCAAGAAAGGAAGCGCAAATCGCACCATCGAATGCGGTTGGATTGTTGTCCATCACCTCTCTGAGCATCGTCATACCAGCCTCAATCTGATCCAAGTCAATCAGAACGCCTCCCCGTGTGCCTTTGACTGTCAGTTCCTTCGGCTTCGCCTTCAAAAGCTCTTCAGAAAACTTGTCCGCTTCTGCCAGGAATTCCCGTGACCCAAACATAATCACCGATGTTGCAAACCCATCCAGAAGCTGACAACGTTCTTCTTGATTCAGTGTTGGACTCTCCATCTTCTTTCTTAGCTGGGCGAGCACAGGTTGCAATTTCAGGTTATTTACTTGCCAGCGCCAGGATGCAAAAACCGGTGAACCTGCGGGCGAAGAACCCGCCAGTCCAAGGTAAACTTTTGCAGCCGTGATTTTCCTCGCAAGTAACAATTGCAAAACATTCAATCCATCACTTGCATAGATGTTTCCGTTCATTTTGGTCCGAACTGGCAACATATTCAGAATTAAAAGCAGGGCGTTCGCCAGGGCCATTGCACCCTCAAAGAACGTCAAATTGAGGAAACTCTTCCGGTTAAGCGCCAACGCTAATATTGCTGCAAGCAACACCGCGTTGCTTAACGGCCCTGCCGCCAGCGTGGCTATCCACTGACGCCTTATTCGTGCGGCGTCGGTGGCTTGGGAGAGCGGCGAAATCGAGCCGGCCCACGGCATCGCTCGAACGATTAAGCGAAAACTTGAGAACTCCGTGTCGTAAATAATACCACCTTCCCCTACGTTGACACACCACACCTTCATGCCGACGGTCCGTGCCACAACAAAATGAGCAAATTCGTGAATCAGAAAAGATAACGTGCAGGCCCCAAACC
Source organism: Verrucomicrobiota bacterium (assembly GCA_049514835.1). Classification (GTDB taxonomy): domain Bacteria; phylum Verrucomicrobiota; class Verrucomicrobiia; order Limisphaerales; family Palsa-1400; genus JBEKOF01. The sequence goes on from JBEKUQ010000194.1 coordinate 1,176, forward strand.
AAATTGAAATGCCCATGAATAACCTGATGGCGAGGCTTGACAAATCCCATGTAAAAAAGGGCGAAAACGCCAAACCGAACGCGCTCAACACCCATGCAAGCACCCCGAACCACTCCCGGGGTGTAAATCCTCTCACAGCAGCAGGCGCAGTATTCATCAGGATTTCCAATTAGGCTTCTTGCCCACGACCGGGACGAGCCTTTTTTTGTGATTTTTCGCGTGCTCGACAGATTTGCAAGTCATTTTTTCAACCCGCCTCCCCTGCGGTTCTACGGTCACTTGGAGAAAACAGACTTCTCCAAGCCTCAATTCACCTGCTCTTGATCTCGTCCCCGATTTCCAGCGCGCGGTCGTCTTCGCCGAACGCGAACTGTTTCAGTTTCGGCCCGAACGATCCAACCAAGGCCCGCAGGTCGCCCGCGTAGTCCTGCATATCTCCAACCGTGACGATGCCCGCCCGGCTCAGTGTCTGTTCGGTGACTTTGCCGACCCCATAAATCGCTCGTGTCGGCAGCGGCCGCAAAAATGAAACCTTCTCACGCTCCGAAAGGACCGTGAGACCGTCAGGCTTTTTGTGGTCGCTGGCGATTTTGGCCAGCAGTTTGTTGGAGGCAATGCCGATGGTGGCGGTCAATTTGCTCTCGGACAGCATCCGCTGTTTCAAGTGCCGCGCCAGCGGCATGGCCTTGAGCAGCGATGCGTCGATGTCCTCCGCCTGGCTGATGGCGGACACGTCGAGATACGCCTCGTCGATGGACATGGGTTCCACGACCGCTCCGGTTTGAGAGACAATTCGAAACATTCTGCCAAGAAGCGCCAGAATATGCCAGTCTGAATCTCCACGCTGCACACGCGCAAAAGCTCGCGCACTGGCTGCGCTCTCCTGTTCAAAACACTTTGCCTTATCTGCGTGCATCTGCGTCCATCTGCGGGCAAAAACCTCCTTCTCATTCCCTCATTTTTGTGCCTTTTGTACCTTCTCGCGGCCAATCCCTCCGCTTTCAGCCTGCCTTCTCCGCGTCCCTCCACCGGCAAACACTGAGCCTTTAGCCTTCAGCCTTCAGCCTTTAGCCTTCAGCCTTCAGCCTTTAGCCTTTAGCCTTTAGCCTTTATAACTTCCCCAGCGCCCCGGTCGGGCAATGACGCACGCATTCCGCCGCCAACGCCCCCAGGCCCTCCTCTATCGAGCGGTCGAACGGCCCCGCCAACCGCACCTCAAAGCCGCGTCCGACAAATGTCAGCCCCAGCGGTTCGCCGCCCATTTCCGTCAGCCTCACGCAAATCCCGCAGAGAATGCATTTGCCCGGCTCGAAGATGACGCCGCCCGGCTGAAGCTGCTGCTCGAACGGCCGGCGCTCCGAGCGGAACCGGCTGGCGTCCGCGCCATACACCTGGGCGTAGTGTTGCAGCAGGCAGTTTCCCGACGACCGGCAGTCGCAATGCAGGCACCGCGCCGCCTCCCGCGACGCCTCGCCGCCGCTGAATCCCGCGCATCGGTCGCACGGCGGCACACTGTGCTCCGGGCTGGCCGTGCGCAGCATGTCCCGCAACTCGCCCGCCTCCAGCCGGCCCATGATGCTGGAAAACGGTTTCTCCGGCCGCCGCGGCGGCTGGCCGCGCAAATAGCGCTGCACGCACTCGGCCGCGGCGCGCCCCTCCGCCATGGCCCGGACCAACTGTTTGACTGGCTTGACGCAGGCCCCAACGGCAAAAACCGCGGGCGGACTGAGCAGGCAGGTGGACGGGTCGGCCTTGAGCACGCCGCCCGCCGGCGGCAACCCAAGTTTTTCGCCGTCACCCTGGGCCAGTTCGCCTACCGCGATCAGAATGGCGTCGAATCCGCGCCGCAAACCATCCAAGGTCACATGATTCCCCAGTTCCAGGCCGGTTTTGAATTCAATCCCCATCCCCGCCAGCAACGCGATTTCCCGGTCGAGGACGGCGGCGGGCAATTCGCTTTCCGGCATGGCCCGCAATCTCCCGCCGGGTTTGGCGTTGCGGTCAATCACCGTGACCGCGTGGCCGCGCCGCGCCAGATCATGCGCCGCGGTCAGCCCGCACGGCCCGGCCCCAACCACCGCCACCGAGCGCCCGCTCGTGGCAGCCAGTTCGGGAATGGTAGGGCGGGCAGTCCTCTGCCCGCCGCTCGACGGAAGTGTGACACTAATTCCTCTGCCAATGCTTGACGGCGGGCAGAGGACTGCCCGCCCTACCTCCTGCGACTGACGCACTACCGCCCCGGCCTCCTTGCCATCCTTCTTGAAATCGTGCTCCGTCAGGAACCTCTCCATTTCGCGCACCGCCGCCGGTTCATCGAAAGCGCCGCGCCGGCAGCCCTGTTCGCACGGATGATGGCAAAGGCGGCCCAGTGCTCCCGCCAGGGGCAGCGCCTGGCGCATGATGACCACCGCCTCGTCCAGCCGGCCCGCCTGGATCTGACGGATCATCGCGGGAATGTTCAATTGCAGCGGGCAGAGGCGGTGGCAGGGCGAAAGGCAATCCCCCACGTGGTCGCTGAAAAGCAGTTCTAGCGCGCTTCGCCTCGCCTCATGCACTTCCTCCGTTTCGCTCTCGACCACCATGCCGGGCACGGCCACGGTGGCGCAGGAGGGCACGAGCCGGCCCTGGCCGTTGGCCACCACCTTGACCAGGCAAACCAGGCAGGAGGTGAGCGGCCCGCATTTTTCCAGATGGCACAGGGTTGGAATGTCCAGGCCGATCCGGCGCGCCGCCTGCAACACCGTCTGGCCCGGCGCGGCCTCGACCGGTTTTCCGTCAATAATAATGTTAAACACGCTCATCTGACCTCGATCGCCTCCTGCGGGCAGACCTTCCGGCAGGTGTCGCAGCGCGTGCAGAGTTCCTGGTTGATTTCATGCCGCTGATACGACGTCATCGGGATGGCCTGGACCGGGCAATGCTGGGCGCAGAGGGTGCAGCCGGTGCAGGCGGCCGTGACCTGATACTTGACAAGAGCGGCGCACTGGCCGGCCGGGCAGCGGCCTTGCAGGTGGGCCTCGTATTCGCCGCGGAAGTAACGCAGGGTCGAGAGCACCGGATTGGGGGCCGTTTTCCCCAGGCCGCAGAGGCTGCCGGCGCTGACCTGGCAGGCGAGCCGTTCCAGTTCCTCCAGATGCGCGCGTTGCGCCTTGCCCGCGCAAAGCTTGTCAAGTATTTCCAGCATCCGCTTGGTGCCGACGCGGCAGAAGGTGCATTTGCCGCACGACTGGTCCTGGGTGAATTGGAGAAAATAGCGCGCGATGTCCACCATGCACGACGCGTCGTCCAGCACCACCAGCCCGCCCGAACCCATGATCGCGCCGGCCTCCCGCAATGATTCAAAATCCACCGGCGTGTCCATGAGGCTGGCCGGCACGCAGCCGCCGGACGGCCCGCCAATTTGCACCGCCTTGATGTGGCGGCCTTGCGCCGCGCCGCCGCCGATCTTTTCCACAATCTCGCGCAGCGTCGTGCCCATCGGCACTTCGATCAATCCGCCGCGGCGGATTTTTCCGGCCAGCGCGAACACCTTGGTTCCTTTGCTTTTGGCCGTGCCAAGGGCGGCGAACTTTGCCGCCCCGTGCCGGACAATCCAGGGCGCCAGCGCCAGCGTTTCCACGTTGTTAATCAGCGTCGGTTTTCCCCACAGGCCCGATTCGGCCGGGAACGGGGGCCGCAGCCAGGGCAATCCGCGCCGGCCCTCCACCGAGGCGATCAGGGCCGTTTCTTCGCCGCAGACGAACGCCCCGGCGCCCTCGACGACGCTCAACCGCAATGGAAAATCCGCGCCCATCAAGGCCGCGCCCAGCCAGCCGCGCCTTTCCATTTCCGCGATGGCCGCCCGCACCCGCTTGACCGCCAGCGGATATTCGTGGCGGATATAGAAAATGCCCTCGTGCGCGCCGACGGCCACCGCCGCCAGCGCCAACCCCTCCAGGACGCGATAGGGAAACGATTCCAGAATCATGCGGTCCATGAACGCGCCCGGATCGCCTTCGTCGCCGTTGCAGATCACATACTTGACATCGCCCGGCTGCTGGCGGACGACGCGCCATTTCTGTCCGCTGGGAAAACCCGCGCCGCCGCGCCCGCGCAAGCCGGATTTTTCAATCGTGGCAATGAGTTCGTCTGGAGAAAGGCGTCCGTCTCCGGTGGTAGGGACGCCGCGCTGCGGCGTCCGGTCGGCGCAGCGCGCCGACCCTACCAATTCATTTGCAGAAAGCGCGGGTTCGGCGGCTGGCGGCGTCCCCAGGCACCGCCGCAACGCCGCAACCCTTCGTGCGCAAGATATTCGTCCAAATCCAGCGGATCGAGTCTGCCAAAA
>JBEKUQ010000195.1:0-8989 GCA_049514835.1 Verrucomicrobiota bacterium
ACCTCCTCGGGAATCGAGAGATGAATTCGACGCGAGCAGAGGCGGACATGGAGCGCCCGGCCTTGGCGAAGGTGCTTGTAATTGGAACGTAATATGCCTGCGGGGGTGGCCCAAGTGACGCCCCCGATGCTCTGCACCAGCTTGGCGTACTCGGCCAACTGTTCCATGCCGTCGGCCGCGTTGCCGTGATGGCCCGCCAGGACGATCGGCTGGTCCAAAATCCCCGCCAGGAGCACGCGGCTCTTCCAGTCCTTGGTCATGATGATCCGTGGAATGCTGGGAAGTCCAAACTCTGCCAAAAGATCAACGGCCTCCAACCCCAGCGTGCTGGACCATCGGACGTTGGAGTTGTAGCGCACCAGCAAATCCACTGTGGCCATGATGCCTTCGAAGTTCAGGTTGCGCAGGGCACCCAAGAAGGTTATCGTCCAGGCCCCGTGCGGGGCCTCCATAACCCGGCACACTTCCAAACCATCGCAATGTTCGAGGCGCTCGAAGCGCCGCAGAGCCTGCGCGAGGAGCTGGGAGGCTTGCTCCGGAGACCGGGGAGAGGCGAGTTCGAATTGCAGGTGATTGTTGCCATGCACCAATAAGGAAAGGCGCGGAGCATTGGCGCGGAAGATCGCCAGTGTCCTTGAATTGGGCCACCGTGTGTCCAGCGGAATGGTCGCAACCGAGACGAAATAGCCGTGCGCACGCGTGTGATCGGCCAAACGCCGAAAATCCACATAACCATAGGTTGGCCAATACAGGCTTGGATCGTCCATGACAAAACAGGCCTGACGACTGTAATGCCAATCGCTTTCCCTGGTCAGTTGCCGCAGAAAGACGATCAATGGCAAAACCCTGATAAAACAACCTGCCCGGAAGTGCTTCCATAAGTAATCATTCTCGAGCACCGGGAGAGGCAAAACGCCAACCAAATGAACCGATTCAGCGCCCTTCCCGCGCAGAATCCAGAGGGGCTGGCCGTCGGAGGAAGCCAGAATCTCATCACCGGCCATAGGCGCCAGGGGCAAAAACTCGAGGAGATCATCATCCTCCATGACCTGCCCCTGGAGAGATGGGTTCAGGCTCGCACTGGATCCGAACTTCACCGCCGGGGAATTCCTGGTCACTTTTTTAGCGGCGTTGTCTGCAGCCACATAGGTCGGCACCGGCAAGAAACCAGGGCGCTGATCTGTTTTGCCGCCGGTGTCAAACACCACCGCCCCATGCAGAACGGTCCCCGCGCTGACCGGACCTGGAACGAATTCCAAAGGAAACATCCGGCTCAACGTGGCAAATAGACGCCCGTAAGCCGGAGAGTTTGCCTGACCGAAAAGGGCAATGGTTAATCTGAGGGGAAAGGGGGTCAAGGTATCAGGACATCATTTGCCCAAGTTCTCAGGAGGAATGGGTTCGGGGGTGGGAGCCGGGCCGGGAGGCGTTGCCTTGGCGTTTGTGGATGAACTGGAGCGCCGAATCGGTTCCAGACCGGCCATGAATTCTTCGATAGATGTCTTCCAGAATGTTACCTTGTACTTGCCCACCTCAGTGGCTCTGGGCGGCGCCATGAAGGCATGAGCCGGCACGCTGGTCATGATGATGGAACCAGCGCTGATGACCGCCCCTTCCCCGATGCGAAGCTCTTTGCCGGATGGGCAAACCACCACCGCCAGAGGGCCGATCAAGACATCGCGTTCGATTATTACCCTCCCATTTCCTTTGGTGTGCGCCAAGATGATGCATTTGAGGCTCAGCATAGCGTGCTCGTGAATTTCCACGCATTCCGGATACTCATTTTCCAAGTAAACATCGTCACCGATGAACACGGACCCGGAAATCCTGACACCGCGCAGCCGGTGCAACGCCGGGCGCAAGGTTGTGCAGCCCGGACAGACCCGGGCCAGCGCATGAAGCGCCCGGTTAATAAGGCGCCGCAGAAAGGACTTCTTCATCGATTTGAGGGCTTGCTGCCTGGCCAGCAGCCAGGCGCAGCCTCAGGACGGAGGATGCTGCGGTCAACCGGAAGCCTTTGCGAAGGGCCAATGGATTGGTCATGGCACGATTTCCAATTCGGGCGGGACGATCGGCCCCACTTCCAAGGCAGCGGCCCCCCAGGAAAGGCCGACTCCGAACCCAGCCAATACCAAACGCCGGCTCTTTCGGCCGATGGCAGCGCGGAGCAAATGGGTAATGGCCAGCGGAATCGCGAGGCCGAGACGGTATTGCCAAATTCTTCCAGCGCGATCGGCAAGGACGCCGCGGCAATGCCCAGCCGCCTGGCCGGTTGCAGCAGGATCCACTTGTTGGCCTGGTGCAAGACGAAGAAATCCACAAGTCCTCAGGAGGATCGCGGCGATTTACAGGCCCACGCCCTTGCGCACCAGAGCCGCGCGAATCTGCGCATAATCTGTCAGTTTATCCACTTCGTCGAGATCAAATTCGACGGAAAACGATTCCTGCAATTCCGTGATCAACCGCACCATGAGGAAGGAATCCCAGTGCTTCACCGCCTGTTGGGAGATTTGCTCGGGCGGGGTGTCGGCCGGGAGTTCCAAAAACTCGACCAGCAACTGCCGCAGTGGATCGTTTGTGTTCATACGTCAATATCTTCGACCGTCATCCATGCAGGCAAGGGGATGGGCTGCACGGTTTCGAGAACAAAGCGCGTGCCCGTCTGCAATTCTTCGAGTCGGCGGAGGCCGAGCCGCTCATACACGGTCGCGGCCAATCCGTTTTTTGGGGTGGGTATGTAGTCGCCAACAATCCGCGCCACACCGCTGCGGGCGGCGCGATTGACCAACGAAGCCCACAGCGCGTCCTCAACTCCTCTTCCGATGACCCGGCAACTCATGAGGAAGCTGTCAACGCACCAGGTTTTGAGGTCATCGCCCGGCACGGCCAAGAGCACGCCCACGATTCCCTGATCGCCGAACTTGTCTGTCAAACGCAAGGTCAGGCTGACGCTGCCCGGACGGGAGAGCAGGCTTTGCAGGTCTTCCAGCCGGTGGCGCCGGGTAGTGAGGTTGAATTGATTGGTCTTGCCCAGCAACTGCATCACCCGTTCGATGTTATTCTTGTTGACTGGTTCCAGTCTGGCCCGCAATTCCAGGGAGGCCAGAAACTCCGTAATGTTGCCCTGGTGGGATGGGACGCTCCGGGCCGCCCGCAGTTGGTATTCCCGATGCCGGGCCAGGTCTTCCTGGGTGAGTTGGTGGACGTCAAAGGCGTCGGTGCGGAGCAGGCTGTCCAACATATGGAGTGGGGCGCCGCGTTCATTGAGGATCAAGACCTCAGGGTTGAAGGATTGCATTTGTGCCCGCTCGTAATCTGAATCATCCAGAAAGACAAAGCTGTTCAGGCCCAAGCCCAGTTCGTCGGCGGCCTGGCGCAGGTTGACATATTTATGATCGAAATTGACCTTCCGGCAGACAAAATCCTGCCACTTGAGCAGCATCCCCGGCATCGTTTCAATCGCCTTCCGCGCGTCGCTTTCCTGGTTCTTGGAAACCAGGGCGAGCAAAACTCCCTGCTCTTTGAGCTCGAGCATCTCGCGTTGGAGCCGCAGGAAAATGTTGCCGGGAAAGTCCTGTCCCAGCTTCAGATTGGCCACGCCATCCTCACCCAGAATGCCGCCCCAAAGCGTATTGTCCAAATCAACGGCGAGGACCTTGCGCCGCGGGGCCAGCAGAGGCCGTAAATTGCGGGCCAGAAAAACCCCCAGCGACAGGGCGCCCCGAATTGAAAATGGCTGGCGGGCCATGAAATCCATTTGCGCGTCATAATGGGCTTCGCCTTCCTGGGCGGACCACCGATTCAAGTCCAACACCCTGAGTTTGCCGACGCGCGACGCCAGGTCGAAGATGCGGGCATTGATTTCGGCGATGGTCGCGGAGAGGCCTGAACCTAGTTGGCCCTCGAGCATTGCGCCCGTGGCAGACGGCGGAAGCATGACGGTGGAATAAAAAAGAGGATGGGAGCCGGCCTCGGCATAAACCGCCGCCATCTGTTCCATCCGATTGATCAGTTCTGCCGCCTTGCGCTTCAGTTCCTTGGGGCCGCCTGAGGAACAGGGATGGTACAATTCGGGGAGCAATTCATCCACCCGCCAAAAAACCACGCTGGCCAGGCAACGCCGACGGTAAACCTCCGAGCCGCGGTCGAAGAGCTGTTGTTCGATGGTATTAAGCGGCGCAAATTCCAATTTTGGCCGGCAAGGAATGCAGCGCAAACCAAGACAAAGGGCCGGTTGAATGCTCTCCAGAGTGAAGGTGGAGAGAATCTGAATGGCCACCTCCGGACCCTGATCCTCGACGGAACGTTGATCCAAGGCCGAAAGGGCGCGCCTCACCTTGATCCAGGTGCAGGAATCGGCGGCGTCCATGACGGCCGCGCGTGCCGGCTCGGGCAACCGGCGGCACAAAATCTCAAACGACTTAAACATGGCCGGCCAATTCCTCCAAAACACAAACGCCCAAGTGGATTCCGTTGCCAAAGTGGACCACCAAATGCAAACGACCCGGCCTGCCGGAATGTTGTCTGGCCAGGGAAATGACGGGGTCCGCACTCAGGCAGTGAGCCCGTTCCGAAAAGCCATCCATGATTTGCTGTTCGGGTGAGAGTCCAAGAAATCGCGTCACCATCGCCCATGTGTCGGGGTATATGTTGGGATAATGGATCACGACATCCCTGCCTTTTAAATCCCCCTCCTGTTTTGCCATCAAAGCGCGAATCATCTGGACGGTTCGTTTGGCGATTTCGACCAATGAAATATATTCCCGGGCGGTGGAATAATGGCTGATGCCCAGGAGTTGGTAGCCGGCGGGTTGGCGTCCAACGATAAAACCCGCGCCACAGTCCGAGGTGAGAATTCGTTCGCGCAGACCGTCGAAGCACGCGCCCTGCGGATGGATATCCGCCGCGAGACAAATGACAGAGCTTCCATTTTCAGTTCCCAACAAGCCCGCGGCGGTCGTGGCCAAGGAGCCAAAACCGGAGCAACCGGTGGCAAAGGTGCCGAAGTAAGGCAAGTCGTCCACATTCAGGTGCCTCATCAAGGCGGCCGGAAAATAGCGTGCGCGCGACATGGGGCTCGGATCGTTTTCCGACCAGGGAAGAGTTCCGCTTTCAGCATACGAGTGATGAAAAACCAAGGCGCGCGGACTTGGCACGGCCCGCAACGCGGCCAAGAACGGTCCAGCAGCGAGGCTGAGAAGGCTCTCCTCGGGGCCGGCGCCGAAATTGCAGCGGTAGCCGACGCCGGCGAGGATGTCCACAGGATTGCACAGCAGTTTGGCAGCCGCCAGCTCGTGGAGGTCGCGGCGGACCTTGCCCAGATGGTAATTGAACCCCCGGAGGTACACCCCCTGGTCCCGGTAACAGAGCATGATCATGGGCGGTGGCTCCAGTTCGCCTAAGAGCGTGTTTTGAAAATATCCCGGTCGGTCTTGCGGCGGGGCGGGGCGGCTGGCTTCGTTGCTCGTCGGTTACACGCAATCCCTATCCCGATCTATTTTCAAAACACGCTCTTAAGACGGTTCTTTTGATTTGGCATGGCTCTCGGCCACGAACTTGCAAAACCGTCCCATGATGGAAATATCGTCCGGGTTCAGGTTCTCGATATCGATTTCCATCTGGAACTCCTCTTCGATGGCCATCATCATGGCAATGACGCCAAATGAGTCAACAATACCCGCTGCCGACAGACTGAAATCGTCATCAATGCTCTCGGGATCAATGCCTTTGGCACGAAGCTGGTCCTGAAAGTGCCGCTTCAGGAAATCTTTGACTTGAGATGGGCTGATCGAATTCATGAGCGAATAGGGTGCGGATGGGCGGGGATGCGGCGTTGTCAGCCTTTTTTGCTGTCGGCGAAAGATCGCGCGGGAAAATGTTCGCGGAGCCAGTTGCCGCAGTGCGTCGCCACCGCCTCCCCGCCATTGCCTTCCAAAAACGAGTGAGTCGTACCTTCGATGGCAACGGACGTGATGCTGGGCTGCCGGTCCACTTTCAAATAAGCCAGGTAATCAAACGCGGTCTCGGCGCCTGGTTGGTGGGCGGAGATGACGAGCGTGGGCAGGCGCTTGTCCATGACGCGCCGCCAAGCCTCCAGGAGCTTGCTATTGGAGTTGGCCGGTATCTCCAGCCCGCGGAATCGTTCTGTGGCGCGGACACCTCGTTGATAAAGCGCTTGCACCTTGTCGCCGCCGGGCGCTTCTAAAATCCACCGGCGCACCAGGCGCCGCGCCCTGGCAAAACTGTTGCGAAGAGAAGCGGCTGATTGGCTCTGCGCCCCATCGGCCAGGACCGCGCGCGGCACCGCCCAGAAAACCAGATCCATCAAGATCAACCCTGATACCACGTTGTTATTATCAAGCAAAGCGGCATAGATCGCGCTCATGGCGCCCCCGCAATGTCCGCCCAGGATTATGTTCTCCAAGCCGTAACACTTTTTCAGTTCTCGAGCCAGCGAGCAGACAAACGGTCCGTGGTCGCCGACCTGAATCCTATGGAGCAACAGCATTGGGTCGGTGGGCGAGTGGCCGTCTGAATCGCCGAGTCCCGGCATGTCGAATCGAAAGGCCCAGTAGCCATCCTGCGCCTGGGCGTCGGCCAGACGCACGGCCAGATCGCCGCGGCCGGAGCGGGGAAGCCAGCCTGGGTTGCCATAGAGCACTCCAGTGCGCCCGGGTTCGGGGTTGCCGGAGGCTCCCGGCGGCTCGTGGCAGACGCCGCGGAGCCACTGCCCGTCAATCTTGAATTGAACGCACTTTCTCATATCTCTTCGCGCCGAATCGGCTGCACCGCCTGCTTAATCCACTGCCAGTTCTCCTCGTAGAGCGCCGACAAGTCGGGGTTGAGGCGAACGTCCTCATAAAGCCCGTCCAGATTGGCCGCTCTCCACTGGCCAATGCCAGCGACCAGGGGTTCGGCGCTTTTGTCCAAGGCAACCAGTTTCCAGGGCCTTGATTCCGACGGCGTTCCGGGCTGCTCCGAGGCCGCAGGTGTGATCAAAGGAAACTGGTTGCCTTCCTTCCAAAGGTCGCGGGAACAGGGGTAGCCTTCCACGTCCACGACGCCAGTTTGCTCCAATTCAGCCATGTAATCCTTCCAACTCCTTCTTTGCCCAGCCTTGAACAGCCCATAATCAATTGCCAGGCGGCGCATCAAGGCGGCGCGGAAGGCCTCGCGTCCGCTCTTGGGTGGAGACCACAAGAGCAGGGCGTCGCCCGTTTGCTCGCTGAAAAGCTTGGCGGCAAGCAATCCACCAAAGCCCAGCCCGTGGAGAACCAGGGGCAGGCCGGGTGTTTGTGAGCGCAGAAACGCGATGCAGGCCCTCATGTCTTCGATCCATCCAGTCAGGCTCTGCTTCTCGGTATCCCCCGTGCTTTCACCGCAGCCTCGATAGTCGAATCGCAGAGCTTGAAATCCCCTCTGGGCCAGATATCTGGCCCAACCAACCCAGGGCAAGTAGGAGTAAACTCTTTCGGAGGGGAATGGACCGGCCAAAAGAACCTGCGCCACCGGATTTTCAGCGCCATGCAGAACAACGTAAAGCTGCTCGCCCTGATGATCCAAGTAGCGGGCGTCTATTGCCTGGATTTCGTCACTCATGAGTGATTGACCGGCAGGAAAGGGTTTAAACCTCTTCCGAAGGTCCGCAAGCACGCATTTTGGCTTACACACATTTTGGCTTACGGGCGGAGCTTGCGCAGGCCGCGCTTCGTATAGTTTCGAGGCCGCTTGCGTTCAATGAGAAACTGCCGCTTTTCATCCATTTTTCCAGCATAGCTCATTTCCCAGGCAGCGATCCCTTCGGAATCCAGCGCCCCCGGCGGCTTCAGCAGGCGGCGCAGGTGCAGTTTGAGCGCAAAATAGCAGTATTGCAGGCCCGGCCAGAGCAGTTCTTGATGAAGCCAATGATGCATAATATAAGCCTTGCTGGCGCCGTCCTTGCGGCCGATCGAAAGCCAACTGGAACGAGCCAGCCGCGAAGGGTCAGGACAATGCGTCACCACGGCCTCTGGGGCGTAGTGTATGCGAAAACCGGCCTCGGCCAATTGCCAGCAAAAAAGGGTTTCCTCGCACAAGCCTAAAGCGCCGGGACCAAGTTCGACATCGAAGCCTGGAACACGCTCAAGAACAGATCGGTGGAAGCCCATGCAGGCGCCAATGAGTTGCGGCGTGTCAGGCGCAGGGCCAGGCCCCTCATAGACCGCCAGACGCGCTTTGTGCTGCGTCGTCATCCAAGGCCGGCACAGTTCCTTTGCCAACTCGATGTGCCCGACAACGCCATCGCATTCCCGCCGGACGAGCGGTGCCGCCATGTGCCGCATCCAGTTCTTCTGCGGCATCACATCATCATCAATGCATAGTATTATTTCACCCCCGCAGGCGGCCATACCCTTGTTTTTTGCTCTTGCGACTCCCGGTAAAGCTTCAAATAAGTACCGCACGGGAATTCTTTCAGCCGGGTGGCATCGCACCACCTTTGCCGTGTGGTCGGTGCTTCCGTTGTCCACCACAAGGATTTCAGGTTGAAGGCCAGGTGGCACCTCGAGGGACTCAAAACAATCGAGCGTCTTGGCCAGCCTTTCGGCCCGGTTTCGCGTGCAAATAATGACAGAAACTTTCAACGTCAGATTCAGTAAAATTCAAATCTGCAAACGTTTGCCCCGGGGCCTTGCAAACCGGTTGATTGCCAGGTTCTGTTTGGAGCAGATTTGGGCCGGTCGAGGCCTTCCAGGTCAAGGCTTGCCTGCCATCGGCGGCATGCCACCTCCGGGGAGCGGTTTGTTGGAGGTTTCATTGTCAACGCGCGACGGATGGAAGACAATTCTCGCATAAAGATAGGCGATGCCTTCACCGACGACCTCGCGGACCCCTTCACTGGTGCGCCACCAATGAGTTGGATCGTATCCGACATCGTCAAGGGCAATGACGCCGACTTTCGTGTCATCACCACAGGCCTTTTGGAACAGCAGACGAGAGCGACGAGCGTGAG
>JBEKUQ010000196.1:0-5464 GCA_049514835.1 Verrucomicrobiota bacterium
ATTACGGTCCCGGATTCGGCAGCGAAAACGTCAATGGCACGGGCGTGTTCGGACATGTTGTGGACAAGACCCATATCTATGTTGGAGCAAACATGTCCACGCCTGTCACGGGCCTGACGCTCGGCGCGGCTTGGGATACCGTCAACAATGACGACCTGGCTGCCACGACCAAGGGCGTTGCCTCCTTGGAAGGCTATGCCTCGACACTGGCCGGCTACCTGCATTACCAAGCCACGGACAAACTGGCCTTCAACACCCGGCTCGAATATGCCCATGGCTCGGCCTTTAACACGCTGTTCGCTGAAAGCCCGGCCTACCTCTTGGCCAACGGTGTCCCGCAGGAGGCCAAGGCGATCGCGGTGACGGAAACCGTTCAGTATCAACTCTGGGACAATGTGTTAAGCCGGATCGAAGTCCGGTGGGATCATTCCGCTGACGGCAGTCCCCACTTCGGTGGCACGGGGCCTTTCCCGACTGGCGCCTTTGCTCCTCCCACCAAGAACAACGACATCACCATCGCGGCCAACATCGTCTATAAATTCTAAGTCAACTTAGGATCATTCGACCCCTCCCGCGAAAAACGGGAGGGGTTTTTTGTTGCCTCTAGTTTGCCTTTCTTTTTCGCGGGAATTTGTTATACTGACCGGAGATGGAAAGCCAGAGCGTCCACTACCGAATTTGGGCGGCCGACAACGTCGTTTACGGCCCCGTCGAACTGCCCACCCTGGTCGCCTGGGTCAAGGATGAGCGCGTGCTGGCGGAGACCTGGATTTTTGATGGCGAAAATGACCGCTGGTGCAAGGCTTCCCATTTGCCGGAGTTGCAGGTCTTCTTCCCCAAAAAACCCGGCCCCCCCGCCGCCGCCACCGCCGAGCAACCCACCTGGGTCTTCCGCAAGAAGGTGACGCCCGGCATGTTGCGCCGCGTCAAGGCGCTGTCCGACATGACCGACAGCCAACTGGAGCGCTTCGTCCAATTCATGCAGATGGAGGAAGCGCGGCAATGGACGCAGATCGTCAAACAAGGGGAAACGGACGACGGCATGTACCTCGTTTTAGAAGGAGAACTGCGGGTGCGGCTCATGATCAACGGCAAGGAAACCATCCTGGCCACCCTGGGGCCGGGGGAATGTTTCGGCGAGATGGCCCTCTTTGACCGCGGCCCCCGCTCCGCTGATGTCCTCGCCAACAAAGACAGTGTTCTGCTCAAAGTCAGCGGCGAAGCCTTCGACCGCCTCCGCCTGGAGGCCCCGGAACTCGCCGCCCCGATGCTCCACGCCATCAGCCGGACCCTGGCCGGCCGCATCCGCGCCGACAACAAGCGCATCAAAGACAGCGTGACCTTCGCCCGCGCCGGCGGCTATTGATTTGGAGCTTATCCGCAAAACTCCTGCAACCTGTAGCGGCGGTCTGTGACCGCCGCAAATCTATTTCACTCCCGGCCCTGTGGCCCGCGGCCTCAACGCCGTAAACTGCAAACCCTTCCGCCCGCCGGATCACTCGCCGAATAACTTCTTCAACTGGTCCCGGGCCGCCGATTCGCGCGGGTTGTTCCCGGCCTTGGCCACAAACGGGCGCCGGACCATTTCAAAATACTCGCAGAAATTCCCGACCTCCTTCTCCGCCACCGGCTCGGCCCGCCGGTCGCGGCATTGCTGCGCCACCCGGGGATCAAAACTGACGCAATTGCGGCAAACCCGCAAATCCGCGTTGCATTGTTGGCAAGATTCCCCGCGTCCGGGCTGGCCTGTCAGGGTCCATTCCCATCCGCAACGATGGCAGTGGCGTGTTGCGCTCATGAGCCTGTCATTTAAGCCGGTTTCAAAGAATTTGCCAGCCTCGAATTCCGAGGCGCAGCGACGAACCTGCGGCTCGATGGCTGCGCAGGCAGGGCTCCCGGCGAGCCGGGACTGCCCGCCGCTCCATTATTGTGCCTGCGAGCCTCTGCCTCGAAATCCTCCCACACCGCCAGCCCCGCAACAATCGGGTGCAGACTGGATTCCGCGAAAAGGCAACTTAAAAATCTTCCATTTTGCGCTTTTACCGCTGGACGCAACGCGCCGGGCGGATAGGCTCTGGTGCATCGAACGTCCTTTTGAACGGCGTTCGCGACAACGCCATGACGATGAGACAGCCAGAAAGCGGCGCTCTGGCGCGGCCGCCAGGCCGGCAGAATGCGCCCGACGACGCGGAATTCCCGCCAGGGGAAGTTCGCGCCCTGCTGGGCCGCATCGGCTCTCCGGACGGTTTCTGGGAAGGTCTGGTGGCACGGCTCCCGCTGGGCGCCATCAACACCGGGGATGGTCTGCGGGAATTCTTGGAAAGTTACTACAGCCAGGTGCTTGTGCCGCTGGAAATGCCAGCCATCACCCGCGCCCGTTCTCATGCCGCGCGCGGCCACGTGCGGGAATTGATCGCGCTGGACCTGGACCTCGCCACTCAACCGATCTGGCCCGCTTTCGCCTCCGCCAGCCGCCGCGTTGGCCGCGCCCAACTGGAGCGGCTCCGGCCTTTGCGCGACGAACGCACCGTCCGGCGCTATCTCGCCGCCGTCCAGGCGGGCGAGGCGGCGGGCTGGCACACCGTCGCCTATGGAATCACCCTGGCGGTTTATTCCCGGCCCTTGCGAGACGGCCTTCTCGCCTACGCCCGGGAGACCCTGGCCGGACTCGCCCTGGCGGCGGGCGGCGCGCGCGGCATTGCCGGGCCGGTTTGCCGGGAGGTTTTGCAACCCCTGCTCCTCCGCCTGCCCGCCGCCATCCAACAAACGCTGGCCGTCTGCGCGGAGGACGGGCCACCGGCGCCGGCGGAGACAAAAAAAGCCGGACGGCCCCTCCTGGAGCCATCCGGCTGTGTCAAACAGAACTATTAGGACAAGCTCTTCTTCGCGTCGGCGGGCACGTCTATCTTGGTCGTGCCGATCTCCCTCACTTCAACCGTCGTGACCGGGTGCATGTCCCTGGAGTTGCCGCCGAAGTCTATGGAGCCTTGCACGTCGGTCTCATATTTGCTCAGCATGCCATCCTTGACCCAGAACTTGATGGTGCCTTTGGCGCCGGTAATGTCCGGGCCTTGGCCGCCGCCGAAGCCGCGTCCGCCAAAGCCGCTGGTCACCAGCGACTTGGCGCCGTCCTCAGTCAGCTCTGCGGTATAGAAGTCGCCTGTTTTGGCAACACTCTTGGTTTTCGACAACAAGTCTTTGGCGGTATCGGCCGGGGACTTGGTGCTCTGCACCCGCCGGGCGGTCATGGCCGCCGGATTGAATCCGCCGTTGCCATCGTCGGCCGTGGCGTCAGCAATGGAAGTCCAAGTGCCGTCGTCGCCCGCTTTGACCGCGCCTTTGGTGCCCTTGACATACCCTTCCGTCACCCCGCCGCGTCCGGGCATCGAGACATAGATCAGCCCGTCTTTCTGCACCTTGCCATCCGTCGGTCCGCCACCGAACCCTCTGCCGCCCCGGCGCCCGCCGCCGGCATTGGCATCGGCGCCCGGAGCAGGTATGTTGGTGGTGGTGGATTTCCAGCTATAATTGTCGGCCGCGGCCAGCTTGGCGATGGCGGCGCTGACATCGTCTTTATCGGCTGCCATGAGAGACCCTGCCAAGAGCACCATGGCGGCACAGAGAACATTTCGTTTCATAGGAATCTTTGATTGGAGTACTTGAATTTCTCGCGTGTTTATGTTTCCAGGTCTCCGGCCGAGATGCTGCACCGGAGACTGATTGCCTTGGCTAAATCATGGCGCGCCCCTTGAAGAATCAATTCTTTGGCGCGCATTGGTTTCCAAGGCATGGCGGCACGATAAAGCCCCCCATTCCGTCAGGCAAGACAAATCGGCGGGCCGATCCGGCGTTGGCCGCGCCTGCCCCGGCCCGGCAAAGCTTGCCCCCTTTTCGGAGGCGCATACAATCGGTGTGGTTCGCCCCATTTTGATATGAGCAAGTTCTTTTCTTTGTGCGCGGCCCTGCGCGCCGGAGCGTTGCTGAGCCTGTCCACCGGCTGCCAGCTTCCTGCGCTTGCCGCGGTTGCGCCCGCCGATTTAACGCTCTGGTATGATCATCCGGCCAGCAACAACAAGCCCATGGAGGAAGCCCTGCCCATTGGCAGTGGCCCGATGGGCGGCTTGATCTTCGGCGCGCCCCTTCGCGAGCGGATTTCCATTAACGAGGACTCTCTTTGGACGGGAGGCGAAAACCCGTCGGGCAATGATAACACCATGGGGGCGTATCAGGTCTTCGGCAATGTCTATGTCAACCTGCCCAACCACACCAACGCCAGCGCCTATCGCCGCAGCTTGGACCTGGCCACCGCGCGCGTGCAGGTCGCTTATCAAGCCGGCGGCGTGAAATACCAGCGCGAGTTTTTTTGCAGCCATCCCGCCGGCGTGCTCGTGGCCCGGTTCAGCGCCGATCTTCCCCACAATTACACCGGCTCCGTCGAGCTGGCCGACTCACACCACGGCGTGGCCGTCGTGGCAGGCGACCGGCTGGTCGTTTCGGGCCAGCTCAACAACGGCCTCAAATACGAATGGCAGGCCCAAGTGCTGCAGGAAGGCGGTTCGATCCAGGTTCGCGGCACGAATCTTGAGTTCCAAGGCTGCAACAGCCTCACCCTGCTCGTGGACGCGGGCACCGATTATGCCAGGGACTACGCCAAAAACTACCGCGGCGAGGACCCGCACGGGCGGCTGACGGCGGCCTTGGAGGCGGCGGCGCGCCAAAGCCATGCCGCCCTCAAGGCCGCGCAGGTGAAGGATTATCAAAGCCTCTTCAACCGCGTCGCGGCGGATTTCGGACGATCCACTCCCGCCCAACTGGCCGAGCCGACCGACCGGCGCAAACTGGACGCGGCGCAGACGGTTGACCCCGGACTGGAGCAGCTTCTTTTCCAATATGGGCGCTATCTCCTGATCTCCTGCTCGCGCCCCGGTGGGCTGCCGGCCAATCTGCAGGGGCTGTGGAACGACAACAACAGCCCGCCCTGGCACTCCGATTACCACGCCAACATCAATGTCGAGATGAATTATTGGCCGGCGGAAACGGCCAACCTCGGCGAGTGCCACACCCCATTTTTCGACTTGATCCTAAGCCAGTTGCCCTCCTGGCGCAAAACCAGCGCGCTCTCGCCCGACCTCAAGACGCCCGCCGGCGCCATGACCTCCCGCGGCTTCGCCCTGCGCACCTCGCACAACATCATGGGCGGCATGGGCTGGAAATGGGACAAAACGGCCAACGCCTGGTACTGCCACCATCTCTGGGAGCATTACGCCTTTGCCCGCGACCAGGCTTTCCTGCGCAACACGGCCTATCCCGTCATCAAGGAGGTCTGCCAGTTCTGGGAAGATCATTTGCAGCAACTGCCCGGCGGAAAGTTGGTTGTCCCCAACGGCTGGTCGCCCGAGCACGGCCCGGAGGAGGACGGCGTGAGCTACAACCAGGAAATTGTCTGGGACCTGTTCGACAACTA
>JBEKUQ010000197.1:0-5463 GCA_049514835.1 Verrucomicrobiota bacterium
GTGCGCTGGAGCGGCTGGCTTTTGCTCCCGCTCGTCCTCGCCTTTCTCTTGACAGGTTACATCATGGATGGCCGCCATGGCTTCGGCAAACTCCTCGACGCGCAACAGGCGCTGGCGCTCCACCGCATGTTCCACCTGCCCTTGATGGTTTTGGTGCTGGCGCATGTCATGCCGGCGGCGTATCTTGCCTTGCAGCGATGGGGCTGGATCAAACATCGCGAATTGAAGTGAACCCCTTCGACACATCGCCTCCTCCAGCCGCGGCTCCAGCGGCTCCGGCCACCGGCCCGCCCTCCACGGCGGAACCGTGCCCGCGCCTCCGGTTCGCCGCCCGGCGTTCCGGCTCGGCGGGCGGAATCTCGCGGCGCACCGCCGTCGGTCTTGGCGCGGCGGGGGCGATCGGCCTCGCCGGCGGCGTTTTCGATCTCTTCTCCAAATGGCGCGCCTCCGAGGCCCCCGCCGACATCTTCAAAGGCGACGCCCCCAAGGGCGAGCTTTGGGACCTCTGGCAAAAACGCGGCTGGGTCAAGGAAGGCCGCCATTACCTCAAGCTCGGCCGCAATGTCCAGTGCAAGGTCTGCCCCAACAATTGCATCCTCGAACCCGGCGACCGCAGCCACTGCCGCAACAAGGTCAATCACGACGGCGCCCTTTACACCCTGGCCTACGCCGACCCATGCGCGTTCCACGTTGACCCGGTCGAGAAGAAGCCCCTCTTCCATTTCATGCCGGGCACCATGAGCTTTTCCCTCGCCACCTCCGGCTGCGTCTTCCGCTGCCTCAATTGCCAAAACTGGGAAATCTCCCAAAAGAGGCCGGAAGACACCAAAAACCCGCGCGGCGAGGAACTTCGTTTGAAACCGCCCTTGCCCTCCACCCTTACCTTGGACCAAATATCCCGGCTCAGTCTGTTCCCCGAGGACGTGGTCGCGGTGACCGAGGCCCTCGGTTGCCCGTCCATTTCCTACACCTACTCCGAACCCACCGCCTTCTACGAATACGCCCAGGACACCTGCCAGGCCGCGCGCCAACACCAACTCAAAAACATTGTCGTCAGTTGCGGCTCCATCGAGGAACGGCCCGCCCGCGACCTCTATCAATTTGCCGATGCCGCCCATGTTGATCTCAAGGGCTTCGACGAGGACACCTACAAAAAGCTCAATTCCGGCAAACTCTCCGCCATCCTCGCCACCCTCAAAACCCTGCACTCGCTTGGCCTTTGGTTCGAGATCATCAACCTGGTCGTTCCCACCTACACCGACAACCTCGACACCATCCGCCGCATGTGCGGCTGGATCGTCAAAGAATTGGGACCCGACCGCCCCTTGCACTTCTCCCGCTTCCAGCCCCAGCACAAACTCGCCCACCTCACCCCCACCCCCGTGGAAACCCTCGTCAAGGCCCGGGACGCCGCCCGGGCCGAGGGACTGCGTTACGCCTACATTGGCAACGTGCCCGGCCTCGAAGGCGCTGGCACCACCTGGTGTCCCAACTGCCGCAAAGCCATCGTCGAGCGCGACATCTTCGCCGTCACCCGCCTGGACATCGCGGACGGGAAATGCCGTTTTTGCGGAACCAAAATTGCCGGCGTCTGGCAGTAAGCCAGCCCTGGCGCCTCCCCTTCTTCATATTGCATCTGCCCTTTCCTTTGACAGCATTTGAATTCAACGCTAATTTTCCACAGTGAGGTCGAGCAAAGCCAAAACGAATCGGCTGGCCGTCGCGCTGGCGCTGGTAGGAGTCAATTATATTGCGCAGGCGGGCGGGATGCCCCGCCCGGCCCCCGTGGTCAGGGACGAGGTCGCCGGCCAGGCGCTGGCGCAACAAATCCGCTCCTCCATGCCCGCGGAAAACATGGAGAGAACCGGCGTGCTGGTCATCAAATCCGGCAAAACCAAGACGCAAATCCCCGTGCGCTGCCAGGTGAAGCTGCATGAGGGAACCTGGGAGACCGATTACCAGACGACGGATACTCCGGCGGCCGGGGCGGAGCGGCTGGTCATCATCCACAGCACCAACGGGCCGAGCCGGTACCTTTACGCCCGCGCGTCCAGACCCGGCGCGGCGCTTCCTGAACCCAGCCCGCTTTCGCCTGAGCAATTGGACGCGCCGTTTGCCGGCTCCGATTTTTCGCTGTCGGATCTCGGTCTGGAGTTTTTGCACTGGCCGGGTCAATGCCAGTTGACGCCCGGGGAGATGCGCAAGGGGCAGTCGTGTTATCGTTTGGAGAGCACCAATCCCCGCAAAAGCGGCATTGTCCGGGTCAATGCTTCGATTGACAAGGAGAGCCTTGGGCCGCTTTATGCCGAGGCCTATGACAGCGAGGGCAAAAGACCGATCAAGGTGTTTTCCCTCGATTCCATGAAAAAGGACGCCCAGGGCCGCTACGACGTCAAAGAAATGGAAATTGACAACAAAAAATCAAACTCGCTAACCGATCTGATATTTGATATACCCAAGGGCCCATGAACCCGAACACATGGCGCATCGTCCTGGACATCGGCACCGTGGTGTTGGTGGTGGCGGTCGCGATCGCGCTGGGTTGGTGGAGCCTGCGCAAGAGCGTGGACCCGGCGAAGCTGGTGTTCCGATGGATTATTTCGGCGGCAGTAGTGGGGGGGATGATCTTGCTTTGCCAGCATGTTCCCCCGGTGGTCTGGCCGATATTGATGGTGCCTGTGGGAATCGCCATGGCCATCATGTGGGCGCCGAGCCTGGGGGCGATGTTGATTAGTCCCCTGACCAACGCCATTGACGGAGGGGATGTGCCGCTGGAACCCCAGCCCTTTTATTCCATTGCCGAAACCAAGCGGCGCAACGGCCATCCGCAGGAGGCCATGCTGGCCGTGCGCGAACAACTGGAAAAATTCCCGGGCGATTTTTACGGCAACCACTTGCTGGCCACCATCCTGGTCGAAGACATGAATGATCTGCCGGGAGCGCAACTGACGCTGGAACGCTGGATGGAGGGGCCGTGGGCCACGGCGCATGGCAAGGCCACGGCGCTGACGATCATCGCGGACTGGCATCTGCAATTCGCCCAGGACCCGGAGGCGGCGCGGCTGGCGCTGGAAAGGATCGTGCAGGAAATGCCGGACACACCGGCGGCCCACCATGCCGCGCAACGGCTGGCCCATCTGCCCACCGTGGAAGACCTGGTGGCGGCGCGCACCGGCGCGCCGGTGGACATGCGGCCGGGGGAGAAGAACATCGGCTTGCGCAAAGATTATACGGGACCGGCGGCGGCGCCGGTGCAGGATCCGGCCGCGCTGGCCGAGGAGTGCGTCAAGCAATTGGAAAAGCATCCGGCCGACACGGCGACGAGGGAAAAGCTGGCGGTGCTCTACGCCGAGCATTTTCACCGCCTGGATCTGGCGGCCGATCAATTGGAACAATTGATCGCCTTTCCCAACGAGTCGCCCCGGCACATTGTGCAGTGGCTCAATCTGCTGGCGGATTTGCAGATTCGCATTGGCAAAGACGTGCCCGGGGCGGAGGCGACGCTGCGACGCATCCTGGAACAGTATTCCACCCCCGCCTTGGTGGAACCGACCCTGGCGCGGCTGGCCTCGCTGGAGGCCGAACTCAAGCGCGGCCAAACCACGCCGGTCAAGACGATGGGCCACTATGAAAAGAACCTCGGCCTGAAAAAGGCTAAGGGGTGACCGTCAGTTGCAGGGCGATCTGGGTGACCTGTTCGGCGGCCAGATCAATGTCGGCGCCCATGGCCGTGCGCGCCATGACCTCCAGTTGGGTGGTTTTGTCGTCCACCTTGGTGATTTTGGCCCAGACCGTGCGCTCGTTGATTTTGGCCTTGAAAGTATTGTCAACCGAATTGTCCACCAGCAACCTGCCGTTGCGGGTGAAGACCACGCGGGTGGCCGCGGCCACCTGCTCCACCGTGCGCGAGTAGCGGCGCGTGAGGGTGTCCTTGTAAACCCACGGAACTCCGAACTTGCTGTGGCCATCGGGGGTGGAAACGCAAGATGTGCCCAACAAGACCAGGGCGGAAAGAGCCGCGGCGAGAATAGATTTGAAATTGTTTGTTTTCATCACGCCCGCCATGCAAGTCCTTCGCCGCCCCGGCGTCAAGCACCAAAATGCGGGAAAACACCGCCTCAATCGCGGAAGTTCTGAAAACTCAGGGCGGCGGGGAAGTCATGCCCGCGCACGGCGGCGATGACCGCCTGCAAGTCGTCCCGGTTTTTGCCGGCGACGCGGACGGCGTCGCCCTGGATTTGGGTGGTGACCTTCAACTTGGTGTCGCGGATGAAGGCGGTGATTTGTTTGGCGACGGGCTGTTCGAGGCCCTGCTTGATTTTGATGATTTGGCGGGCGTGGCCGAGAGGGGACAGGTCGGGAGGGAGAGACTCGACGTTTTTCAGGCTGACGCTGCGTTTGGCGAGCTTGCCGATGACCATTTCGTGGAGGGGGCGGCGATTTTGAAACGGTCCGGTGCGGAGAGCTTGATTTCATTCTTTTCGAGGATGATTTCGGCGTTGGAGCCTTTGAAATCGAAGCGGTTGGCCAGCTCCTTTTTGGCCTGGTTGACCGCGTTGTCAATTTCCATGGAACTGACCTGCGAAACGATGTCGAATGAGGGCATGGCGTGAATTTAACCCGGCGCCGGCGAGGGAAAAGACAATTCGCGCTTGCGCCTCAAGCCAAAGGAGATAACATCCGTGGCCGTATCAAACAAGGCGAGAGTGAGAACAACGGGTTAGAATCGAGGGCGACGGCCAAGGTTGGAAGATCACCTTGGTGCGGCTGGTCTTGAAGCGTCCGAAGCAGGTTTGCCGACCGACGGGATGACCCGCGCAGCCCGCCTGAAGAATGAGTCTTTCTCCCGAACAAATTACGATTGCGGTCACGGTTTACAGCCGGCGTGAATATGTAAAGCAGGCCATTGCCAGCGCGTTAAATCAGACCATGCCGGTTCGCGTTATGGTGGTGGAAGACTGCGGACCGGACCCGACGCTGGAGGTTTTTGTGAAAGAGGCCTTCGGCTCGCGGATTGAGTACTTCAGGAATCCGAAGCGGCGCGGTATTTTCGGGAATTGGAACGCGTGTTTGGAACAATGCCGGACGGAATGGCTGTCCATTTTGCATGATGATGATTATCTGGCGCCCAATTTTGTCGAGGCAATGATTGCGGTGGAAGAAGAGGCGCCGGGGTTGGATTTGTATTTCGGGCAAACGGCGATCGTGAACGAAAGGGGTGAGCGGATGCCAGGACGCCAAGCCCGGCCCATGGCCGGCCGGTGGAAAAAGATACTTTTGACTGATGTGATTTACGGCAGCCCGCTTTCCTTCCCGGGCCAATTGTTCCGGGTTTCATCGGCGCGAAGCGTTGGAGGGTTTCGGGCCAGTTCATATTATTGCGGCGAATGGGAGATGTGGGCCAAACTGATCGCCCGGAGCGGGGCCGCAGAAACCAGCGAATACCTGGGCTTTTTTCGCGAA
>JBEKUQ010000198.1:0-5459 GCA_049514835.1 Verrucomicrobiota bacterium
CATTTCGGCTGCACTTTTCAGCGGCCACAAAAAGCATCCCGCCAACAAAAAACGCGTTGCCAACCAAAAAGCATCCCAGCGCGACGGCCAGAGTCATATCCTCATTGCCCGAGGTGAGCGCCAGGATAATCAGCCACACCCCGGCAACGAAGGGGAACAGGAACGACAGGACAGCAGCGGTTTGCAGTAATGTTTTCATCATGGGGCGATGCGGCCAAAGCCGCCCGACAATTCTGATGCAACAGACGAACGACAAAACAGCGGCCATCAGCAGTATTTTTCTCATATTGGGTTCAGGTGGGCCAAGCCGCCGGATGGGCGGCCGGGATTATTGTCAAAACACGCCGCGCGGGCGCCAGCCGGGCCATTTCACTTTGCATTACAAAGTTAGAGCCTGGCGCGGCCCTTTCGTTCATTCTTTTCCGGAAAAATGTTCATGCCGCTGGTGGTTCCAGCCAGGCCGCGCCGGAGCCACTCCCTTCTTTTTGCCGCCAGCAAGCCGGGACCGGGCGGGCATTTGGGCCAATGTCTTTCGATGACCAACAACAGATTCTCAATGACCAATTCTCAATTGAGGAGTCCGAAATCTTAAAGCATTGCTTCACCAGCACGACTCACCGAAAAAAGTGACCTGCGCTGCCGGCGGCCAACCCGGCCCTGCCGCTGCTTGCCTTTCCTCCGGGCCTGCCTGATAATGGCCTTGTGAACCAAACGGTCACCGAGTTGACGGATCAGTTGATCGCCTCTTACGCGCGCGTGGGCGGGATCAACCACGTGGACGGCAAGAACCTCCCCTCCAAGACCGCCATTGCCTCGATCACCCTGGATTTGTTGCGGCTGTTGTTCCCTGGCTTCTTCGACGAAAAATCCATCCATTCCTCGGAGTTGAAAGTCCTGACCGCCACCTTGATGGCCTCGGTCTCGGAACGGTTGGAAGATGAGATTTGCAAGAGCCTCGAATATGGCTCGCCCGATGCCGCCGACGCGAAGGAACTGCGCCAGACGGCCCGCGCCCTCACCCTGCGCTTTTTGAGCCGCCTCCCGGTGGCGCGCGATTTGCTCGACAGCGACACGGAAGCGGCCTACCAGGGGGATCCGGCGGCGTTGAGCAAGGAGGAAGTCATTGTGGCTTATCCCTTCATCGAGGCCATCGCGGTGCAGCGCCTGGCCCATGAGCTTTACGAGGAGGAAGTGCCCCTGATCCCGCGCATCATGACCGAATGGGCGCACAGCCGCACGGGCATGGACCTGCATCCGGGGGCGCGCATCGGCTCGCATTTCTTCATTGATCATGGCACCGGGACGGTCATCGGCGAGACGGCGGAGATTGGCCGCCACGTCAAAATGTACCAGGGCGTCGGCCTGGTGGCGCGTTCGCTCGCCGGCGGCCAGTTGCTGCGCGGCCAGAAACGCCATCCCACCGTCGAGGATTATGTCACCATTTACGCCAACGCCACCATTGTCGGCGGCGAGACGGTGGTCGGGGAAGGCAGCACCATCGGGGCCAGCGTTTTCCTCACCCACAGCGTTCCGCCGCTCTCCCTCGTTACTTTTGACAACACCGATGTCAACATCACAAAGAAAATCAAGCCCGGCACGGTGGTGGATTTTCAGATCTGACCGGCCTGGGAACGCGGCCCTGGGCCGCCAGCCGGAAAACGGCTCGCGC
The DNA here is from genome assembly GCA_049514835.1 of Verrucomicrobiota bacterium. Taxonomy (GTDB): domain Bacteria; phylum Verrucomicrobiota; class Verrucomicrobiia; order Limisphaerales; family Palsa-1400; genus JBEKOF01. The sequence goes on from JBEKUQ010000198.1 coordinate 1,670, forward strand.
GATTGTCGTAACCTTTGGGCCGCGCGCGGCTCTGTACAGTGGAAGTGATGACAATGGACACCACACGAATATGCGCGCAGTGCCACGCGCCGCTGGCGGCGGACGCGACGGGAGCGCTCTGCCCCAATTGCCAGCGCACGCCCACCGGCATCGCTTCGCTCCCGCCGCCCCCCGCCGGCGCGCCCTTTTCCCCTCCGACCGCCGCCCAAATCGCCGAATTTTTTCCGCAACTGGAGGTGTATGAACTGCTCGGCTGCGGCGGCATGGGCATGGTTTACAAGGCGCGGCAATTGAACCTCGACCGCTTGGTGGCGCTGAAAATCCTTTCCCCGGAGCTGAGTTCCCAGCCGGCCTTTGCCGAACGCTTTTCGCGCGAGGCCAAGGCCCTGGCCCGGCTGCACCATTCCAACATCGTCTCCGTTTATGATTTCGGCCGGGCCGGCCCCTATTATTACTTCTTGATGGAGTACGTGGACGGGGTGGACCTGCACACCCTCATCCAGCGCAAGGAATTGCGGCCGGCGGAGGCGCAGCGCATCGTGGTGGAAATCTGCCAGGCGCTGCAGTTCGCCCACGACGAGGGGATCGTGCATCGGGACATCAAGCCGGCGAACATTTTGCTTGACAAAAAGGGCCGGGTGAAGATGGCCGACTTCGGCCTGGCCAAGCTGGCCGGGACGGACGGCCAGCGCCTGCCCGCCCTCACCGTGGCCACCGGCATGTTGGGCACCCCCCAATACATGGCCCCCGAACAAATCGAAAGGCCATCCCAGGTGGATCGCCGCGCCGACCTTTATTCCCTGGGCGTGATCTTTTATGAAATGCTCACCGGCGAACTGCCTCTCGGCCACTTCCCCCTTCCGTCCCAAATATCCCATACCGACGCGCGGCTGGACAAGGTGGTGCTGCGCGCCCTGGAAAAAGAGCCGGACCGCCGCTACCAGCAAGCCAGCGAGATTTTGACGGAGGTGGAGGCTTTTTCCGCCCCGGCCACCGCCGCCGTCCGCAGCCGGAAAATGGCGGTGATCTACGGAATTGGCATGGTGTGCGCGCTGGCCCTGGTGGCGGTCATGGGCTACGCGCTGTTCCACCGCGGCCCCAACAATGCCCCGCCCGGCGGCCCGCCCCCGCCCGGCGGTTTCGGCCGTTTCGGCGGTCCCGGTGGCCCGGGCGGCCCCGGTGGTCCGGGCGGCCCCGGTGGCGCCAGGGGCGGCTTCTTCACCAACACGGCGGAAGGGCCGAGCCTGCGACCCACCATGGTGACAAATCTGCAGCTCACTCCCGAACAAGTGCAGGTGGCCAACACCATCCTTCACACCGTCAGCCAGGATTGTTCCCAGATTCAGAGCAATTATACCAGCCACTACAAGGACACGGCCGGCCATGTCCATCTCACCGTCAAGCCCCTGTCGGAGGCCGATGTCGCGCGGGTGAAGACTTTGCGCGAGCGGATGTGGAAGGAACTCGGCGGGGTTTTCTCCGCGGCGCAGTTGGAGCGCGCGCGCAAGCTGCCGATGAACCCCTTTGAATCAAGTTTGTTTCGCTTCAATACGGACCTGACGGAGGAGAGCGAGTTTTGGAAGGACAGCGGCGGCGGGTATCACGTCATAGACGTGATACTCATCGGCGGCGAAGGGGATACCAACTGGCTTTCCTCCACCAACGTCAACATCATCCCCCGGCAATACCGGCACCTGCTCGACTAGAGCGGCCGCCCGGTGCATTTCACTTTTCTGGGTTCCCCTCTTAATCCTAATCTTAATCTTCAAACGCAGGATTAAGAGCAGGATTAAGATCACGATGAAGAGGGGAACCCAAAAACCGAATTGCGCCCGCGCCCGCCCGGGGGACGATCTTCGGCATTGCGGGCGGCGCCCCGGAAGGGTAGGTTGAAAATGTTTTATGACACTGACTGAAAAGATCCTGGCCCGCGCCGCGGGGAAAAAATCGTTGGCGGCCGGGGAGAATGTCTGGGTCCAGGCCGACATCCTGATGACCCATGATGTGTGCGGGCCGGGGACGATTGGCGTTTTTAAGCGCGAGTTCGGGGCCAAAGCCAGGGTCTGGGACCGCCAAAAGGTGGTCATCATCCCGGATCATTACATTTTCACCGCCGATTCGCTCTCCAACCGGAACGTGGACATTTTGCGCGACTTCGCCCGCGAACAGGATTTGCCCTATTTCTACGACGTCATGGATGGCAACGGCTCCTGGAAGTTCGATCCCGCCAAAGGCATGTTGAAAAAGCAGTACGGCTCCACTTATGCCGGCGTCTGCCATACCGCCCTCCCCCAAAAAGGCCATACCCGGCCCGGCGAGATTCTCTTCGGCACCGATTCCCACACCTGCATGGCGGGGGCCTTCAACGAGTTTGCCACCGGCATCGGCAACACCGACGCCGGTTTTGTCATGGGGACGGGCAAACTCTTGCTCAAGGTGCCGGAGACCATGCATTTCCGCCTGGAAGGTCGGCTGTGCCCCGGCGTCATGGCCAAGGACATCATTTTGCATTGCATCGGCCAGATCGGCTTTGACGGCGCCACCTACCGCGCCATGCAATTCGACGGCGAGGGCGTTCGCTCCCTCTCCATGGATGACCGCATGACGGTCGCCAACATGGCCATCGAGGCCGGTGGCAAGAACGGCATTTTTGAGTTCGATGATCAAACCAAGGCCGCGGTGGACGCCCGTTGCCGCCTCAACGGGACCAAGACGGCCTACGAACCGGTGGAACGGGATGCCGCCGAAAAATTCGTGTTTGAGATGTCGGTGGATTTGGCCAGGTTGGAACCGACCGTGGCCTGCCATCCCAATCCCGGACAACGACGGCTGGCCAAGGAATTGGGGAGCATCCAACTGGACCGCGCCTACGTGGGGTCTTGCACCGGCGGAAAAACGAGCGATTTTGTGGCGTTTGCCCGCGTGGTCAGGGGCCGGCAGGTGAAGATTGACACCTTCGGCGTGCCGGCCACGCCGGAGATCGTCCATGATTTGCAGACCGCGCGGTGGGACGGCAAAACCGTCTGGCAAATCCTCGTGGAGGCCGGCGTGCAGATGACGGAGAACGCCGGATGCGCCGCCTGCCTGGGCGGGCCGGTGGACACGTTCGGACGGATGAACGCTCCTCTCAAGTGCATCAGCGCCACCAACCGCAATTTCCCCGGCCGGATGGGCCACAAGGAGTCACAGGTTTTTCTCGCCTCGCCCGCCACCGTGGCGGCGAGCGCCTTGACCGGGCACATCACCGACCCGCGCGAGTTTCTGACGTAAGGAGTTCTTCAATTGGCCTTGGAATCACAGGACAATCCGGCAAGACGCCCCACCGCTTCTTTCCGGCAGTGGATGGATACCTTTTGCGAACGGGCCATTTTGGTCCTCGTGCTGGCGATCCTGGCCTGGGGACCGCTCGCCTACGGGGCGGTCCGGGTTAATCCGGACAGCCTGGAAGTGCCGCATCTGTATGGACTTCTGGTGATCCAGGGTTTGACCGCGCTGGCGGCGGCACTGTGGGTCGTTCGCCTCTTTACCCAACGGCCGTTCCGCTTGTTGTGGCCGCCGATTTGCTGGGCCGTGCTGGCCTTTGTGCTCTACGCCTTCCTGCGGTGCCAGTCGGCGGAGTTGCAGTACATCGCCCGGCAGAATCTGCTCTGCGTAGTTCTGTACGGGACGCTGTTTTTTGTCATCGTCAATAATCTAAACCGCCGGGAATCCGCCACGCTGTTGGCGGTGGTGTTGATCGCGGTGGCCGTCGGCGAGTCGCTCTTCGCCTTTTACCAGTTCACCACCCATT
>JBEKUQ010000199.1:0-5447 GCA_049514835.1 Verrucomicrobiota bacterium
GGGAAAAGGACTCACCCAGGGAACCGGCCCCGGCCGAGGAGAGCGTGGTGATTCCAGGAAAGGAAATCGCGGCCGCCAGCACGGCGGACATCCTGGGCAAGGCCGCCGGGGTCGAACCGGCCGCCAAGCAAAACCTCAAAGCCCCGCTTGAGCCGGAGGCGGCGGCTGTCTCCGACGCCGGAGCGTCGGCCGGGGCCGACGCTGCGGCCGACGGCCCCGCTTCGCCGCCGGCGGCCAAACCCAAACCCGCGCCGCGCAAGCCCAAACCGATCGCCGTGGCCGCCGCCCCGAAGATCGGCAACTACCAGTTGCCGCCGCTGGACTTCCTGCAAACCCCCGATGCCACGCTCAAGCCGACGGAGACGAAGGAGGAATTGATGGCCAACGCCCGTCTGATGCAGCAGACCCTGGCCCAGTTCGACATCGAGGTTTCCCCGGGCGACATCACCAAGGGGCCGACCATCACCCGCTACGAACTGCATCCCGCGCCCGGGGTGAAGCTGGAAAAGATCGTGGCCTTGAGCAACAACATCGCCGCCGCGCTCAAGGCCGAGCGCATCAACATCCTCGCCCCGGTGCCGGGCAAAAGTTCCGTCGGCGTCGAGGTGCCCAATGCCGTCAAGACCAAGGTGATGGTGCGCGACCTGTTTGAATCGGAAGAATGGCGCGTGACCAAGGCCCGGATTCCCGTGGCGCTGGGCAAGGACGTGTACGGGGTGCCCATCATCTCGGATCTGACGGAAATGCCGCATCTGCTCATCGCCGGCAGCACCGGGTCGGGCAAATCGGTCTGCATCAACGCGATCATCACCTCGCTGCTCTACCGCTTTCCGCCCGACAAACTGCGCTTCGTCATGATTGATCCCAAGGTGGTGGAGCTGCAGCAATACAATGCCCTGCCCCACCTGGTGGTGCCGGTGGTGACGGACCCCAAAAAAGTCATCCTCGCCCTGCGTTGGGTGGTGAATGAAATGGAGAAACGCTACCAGATTTTCGCGAAGGTTGGCGTGCGCAACATCCGCTCCTTCAATGAACGGCCCAAACACAAGCTGGTCCCGCCCACCGAGCCGGAACTGCCCCTCTCGGCCAAACGCGAAAAGGTCGAGGTCAGCTCCGACGGTTTCGCGGTGGAACTGGACGAGGAAATCGTCGTGCCGCGCGACGAGGAAATCGTCATCCCCGATTATCTGAGCTACATTGTCGTTATTATTGACGAATTGGCGGACCTGATGCTGGTGGCCCCCGCCGATGTGGAAATGGCCATTGCCCGCATCACGCAAATGGCGCGCGCCGCGGGCATACATTGCATCGTGGCCACGCAGCGGCCGAGCGTGGACGTCATCACCGGGGTCATCAAGGCCAACATCCCCGCCCGCATCGCTTTTCAGGTCGCGGCCAAGGTGGATTCGCGCACCATCCTCGATGCCATGGGCGCGGACAAACTTTTGGGCAAGGGCGACATGCTCTTTCAGCCGCCCGGCTCGGCCAAATTGATCCGCGTGCAGGGCGCGCTCATCACCGACGGCGAACTGGAGAAAGTGGTGGCGTTCATCGCCAAACAAGGCAAGCCAACCTATGAAGTGGATATACACCAGCAATTGCAGAAGGCCGGCAACGGGATGGACGAGGAGAACGGCGGCAGCGGCGAGGACGAAGAACTGATCCAGCAATGCATCGAGGTCATCCGCAGCGAGCAGAAGGCCAGCGTCTCGCTCATGCAACGGCGGCTGCGCCTGGGTTACACGCGGGCCGCCCGCATCATGGACGAATTGGAACTGCGCGGCATCGTCGGCCCCAACAAAGGCGCGGAACCGCGCGACATACTGATTGACTTGGACGGCGGCGGCGCGGACGGCAACCCGCCGCCGGCCGGCGAGGACGGCCCCGCTTCTTAGCGCAAAAGGGCCCGTCGGGATGGGGAATCAGGACGGGCGGAATCGGTCGCAGAATTGGCGGCGGCGCTGCAGGCGGGGGGTGTTGCCGGAATAGGTTTCCGTCGCCACCACCTTGAGCAGGATGGGGCTGCGCGGACTTGGGAGATGTTTGACCGGAATTTTGCGCGGTTCACCGGCCGGGTCCCGGCGCAGCTTGAGCAGGCCGGTGAAATCACCCCGGCCGGGCGGGGTGAAGGCAATGAGCCGCACCGGCGCCGGCGGCTCCAGGCTCAAATTGCGCGGTCTCTTTCTCATACATCGTCAAGCAGATTTTTCCCTCGGTCCGGCCGCCGCGGACAGGATGCCGAGGGTGGTTTTCAGAACGTCCCACTGCACCTTCAAATGGAGGATTTCATTGCGCAAGGCCTGGTTCTCCGCCCGGAGCTGGCGGACGGGGCTGAGCGGCCTGGCGCCGGGTTTTTGCGCCGGCGTGACCGGGTATTTCCGCTTCCAGGTCCGCAGGTCCGCCGGGCTGAGGCCCAGTTCGGCGGAGACTTCTTCCAGGCTGCGGCCGCTGTGGTGGAAGAAATGGGCGGCGGCTTGCTTGAACGGTTCGTCGTATTGTCTGCGCTGTTCTAGGTTGCGTTCCATAATAATGTCTCGTTGGCTCAAAGCCGTGTCTCATTATCGGCCATTTCGAGCGTCTTGTTAATTGTGCAAACGAATACTTTGAGCAAACAGCGTGCCAGCGGGGAAAAATCTCATTTCTGGGACGGCCCAAAACGGCCCTTTCCTCAAAGGTCAGGGGTGGAAGGGGTTGCAAGTCTTTTCGGCGGAAACCAAACGCGGGGCGAAGACCGGCGCCCCCAGCGCGTAAACCCAACCGGCCAATAAATGGACAGTTGCAAAATAACCAAGTCCAAAAACATCCACCCACTGCCAGCCGTAGAAGACCAGGCCCAGCGCCATCAAGACCGCTCCGGGCAGCAAGGCCGCGCCCGCCAGCCGCCAGGCGCCGGCCCAGGAGAGGCGCCGGTCGCAAAACCAGGCGACCAGCATCGCCGCCGGAGCGTAAATCCACGCCAGCACGGACCAAACCAGCAAAAGACTGACGGCCACCGCGAAGCCGGCCCCGACCAGAACCACCGGCCGCCACGCGCCCCACCATGGCTCCAGATGCGATCGGCTTAAATCCAGGGCCGACTGCGTGTTGTAATCAAACTCCAGCGAGCCGAGCGCGGAGCTGAGGATCGAGGAAATCTCCAAATGGTCCCTGCGCAATGCAATTTGCACGTCGGCGCTTTGATCCAGGTCCGCATCCTCATCGGCGGTGGCGGCGATGGAGAGAAACTTGGTTTCGGTGATCTGGGTGCCGGGAAGGCCGGCCAGTTGTCCGCCGGTCAGGCTGGCGCCCTCGGGCATCTTTTGGATTTCCTGGGTGAGGACGGGCGCATAGCAGTGGCCGAGAAACCAGACGGCGCTGGCGGCGCAGAGCAGGGCGGTGAGCGCCTGCGCCAGCAATAACCGGCGCCACGGCGCCTGCGCAAAGGCCGCCACTCCGCGAAAAGTCAACGGCTGCCAGGCGACCCGCGCCTCCGGCTTCGCCGTCCCGGTCGCCGGCGGTTCAGCTTTTGCGCTCACAATTCGGAGAAATCATACACAGCGCCATAGTTTATTGCGGAGGGCGGCGGGCAGTCCCGACTTGTCGGGAGCCCTGCCTCAGCCGGGACGCCAGGAATCATGACGTTGAGTATAGTTTGGATACATCTGGGCTTACACCGAGGAGCCGCTCCAGTGCAGTTTGCGGCGGACCGTGTCGAAAAAGGACCATCCGCCCAGGTGCAGGAGGCGGACGGGGCGGCGGGCGCGGCGGATGGTGACGACGTCGCCGCAGCCCAAGGTGGCCTGCATCTGGCCGTACGCCGCCATGATGATTTCGAGTTGGTCGCTCAACACCTTGACTTCCACGGTGGCGTCGGAATTGACGATGACGGAACGATTGGAGAGGGCATGAGGGCAAATCGGCGTGATGGCAAACACCTGGGCCGCGGGGCTGATAATCGGCCCGCCGGCGGAAAGGGAATAGGCGGTCGAACCGGTCGGCGAACTGACGATCAGGCCGTCGCCGCGGTATTGCGTGAGCGCCTCGCCGTTCACGCTCACCTCCAGTTCGATCACGCGCGAGACGGCGCCGTGGCTGATGACAATTTCATTGAGCGCCAAGGATTGGATCGTTTTGCCCTGGCACCGGCCGGTGGCCGCCAGAAGCGGGCGGCGCTCGATGGTGAAGTCGTTGTCCCAAATCTGTTGCAGGGCCCGGGGCAGGTCGCTGGCGGCCACGGCATTGAGAAAACCCAGCCGGCCGACGTTGATGCCCAGAAGGGCGGTCTGGCAGCCATCACTCTCGCGCACGGCGCGCAAAATGGTGCCGTCGCCGCCGAAGACCAGGAGCAGATCGCTCTGGCGGGCCAGTTCGGCGAGGCTGGCGAAGACCGGGCATTGGAGGCCGGCCTGGCGGGCGGCGCTTTGCTCCGCGGCGGCGATGCGCCCGTGGCGGGTGATGAGGGCGGCGGCGCGGCGGAGGGCGGCGCGGCTGGCCGGTTTGGCGTCGTTGGCCGCGAGGCCGATGCGATGGATTAGTTCAACTTGTTTTTTCAATTAGCACCAGAAATTCTTTGTTCCCGGCCGGCCCCGTCAGGGGGGATGGCGTCTCGCCCCGCCAGAGCAGCCCGGCGTCGGCGGCGAGAAACTCGCGCAATTCGCGGAGCACGCGGGCGTGGATGGCCGGGTCTCTGATCACGCCCGCGCCGCGGTCCGCTTCGGCTTTGCCGGCTTCGAACTGGGGTTTCACCAAGGCGAGGATTTTACCCGAAGCGCGCAACAATGCAACGGCGGCGGGAAGGATCTTGCGCAGGGAGATGAAAGAACAATCGGCCACGACGAGGTCCGCCCCGGCGAAGGGCCGGGGGAAGTTATGCGGGGTGAGATGGCGGGCGTTGGTACGTTCCATGACCACGACGCGCGGGTCCTGGCGAAGTTTCCAGGCAAGCTGGCCGCGGCCCACGTCCACGGCAAAGACTTTGGCCGCGCCGTTTTGCAGCAGGCAATCGGTGAACCCGCCGGTGGAAGCGCCGAGGTCAATGGCGGTCAGGCCGCGGGGATCGAGCTGGAAATGGCGCAGACCGTGTTCGAGCTTGAAACCGCCGCGGCTGACGAAACGTTCCGGGACGGTGAGGGCTAGTTGATCTTCGGGCTTGACCAGATCGCCTGGCTTCTTGGCGGTGAGGCCGCGCAGCAAGACCTGGCCGGCCAGGACGGCGCGGCGGGCCTTTTCGCGGGTGGGACAAAGGCCCCGCTGGACAAGGGCCTGGTCTAATCGGAGCTTGGGGCGTTGGGGCGGCATCGCAAAATTGGACCGCGAACGGCAGACTTACTCATAAGGGCGGGCACAAAAAAAATGGTTTGATTAGGTTTGATTGGGCCGGATTGGGCCGGATTGGGCCTGAGGGCGAAAGGGCGGAGTTGGCATGGTGGACTGGGTGGACGGACATGGACGGGCACGGACGGATAGGA
>JBEKUQ010000200.1:0-5432 GCA_049514835.1 Verrucomicrobiota bacterium
ACGGACGGGACGCTGGACAAAATGGAATTGCGCTGGCGGCCCGAAGCGGCGGTCTGCGTGGTGATGGCGGCGGCCGGTTATCCCGGCACTCCGGCCAAGGGCGCGCTCATCCACGGACTGGCCGAGGCGGACGCGCTGGCCAAGACCAAAGTTTTCCAGGCGGGCGTGGCGCGGCAAGGGGACCGGCTGGTCACCCACGGGGGACGAGTGCTCGGGGTGACCGCCTGGGACGCCAGGCTCAAGCCGGCCCGGGACAGGGCCTATCAGGCGGTGGCAAAAATTAGATTCGACGGCGCACAGTTTAGAAGTGATATTGGGGCCAAGGCGCTGCGCCGCGGCCATGATTGAATGAGGATGCCCGAATCATTAGCGACAGGCTCCCGGCTTCACCCAAAAGGTGATCCGGGAATGTTGAATTTTGAATTGTGAATGGTGAAAAAGGAGAATCCGTCGGCGAGACGCCGACGGGTGCGACCGGGACGGTCGCGCTCCCCGGAAGGCCGCCAATGATGGAAGTGAAGATGCGCCGTGGCGCGCGACTGCTTGAAAAACTTGGCAATAAAAATTGTAATGCGACAGCGATGGACGCAAATGTATTGGCAGGGTCGGCGCGCTGCGCCGACCGGACGCCGCGGCGCGGCGTCCCTGCCACACTTGAATGACGCATTGCTAAGAATCAGCTTTTTCCCTTGAAGATAAAATATTGTGTTTGGATTTTGTGCGGGCTGGCGGCCGGCGCCGCCGTGGCTGGTCCGACAAACGAATGGCCGAAATTCGACGAGGTGTATCAGTTGTTGCGCGCCCACCTCAACGGAGCGAGCGAAGCGGAGTTGAACCGTGCGGCGGTGGAGGGTCTGCTGGCGCAACTAAAGTCCGGCGCGATGCTGGCCGGCGGCGGCGCGGCGGGAGAAGAGTCCCCTGCCCCTTCGGCGCTGGGCAAATCCATGGTCTATGACGATTCCTACGCCTATTTTCGCGTGCTCAAAGTAGATACCAATCTGGCCGGGCAACTGATGGGGTCCTACCGCCAAATGGCCGCGACCAACAAATCGAAAATCAAAGGGGTGGTGCTGGATTTGCGTTTTGCCGGCGGCACGGATTACGCGGCAGCGGCGGCGGCGGCGGATTGTTTTCTCAATGCCGACCAGCCCTTGCTGGAATGCCGAGGGGTCGTGTCGCGATCCACGAAAAAGGACAACGCCATCACGGTGCCGCTGGCCGCGCTGATCAATGCCCAGACCAGCGAGGCGGCGGAAGGGCTGGCGGCGGTATTGCGGCAAACCAGCACGGGGCTGCTGCTGGGAAGCGAGTCGGCGGGCCGGGCCAGCGTTTTCCAGGAATTTCCGCTCAGCCAAGGCGGCAAATTGCGCATTGCCGTGGGGGAAATCAAGCTGGGCGACGGCGCTGTTTTCCGCGGCGGAATCCAGCCGGACATCGCGGTGAAAACGAACCCGGAGGAGGAAAAAGCCTATTGGGAGCATCCCTATCAAGTGGCCGGCGGAGCTGGAAAGACCAATGCGACCGGAACCAACGTTGCCGCCGGCTCATCGCCGGCCGAGGGCGGCGCGTTCCGGCGTTTCAATGAGGCGGAGTTGGTGCGGGAACAGCGGGACGGAGCGGATTTGGAAGCGGCATTTGGCGGCGGCCAAGCGCAAACGGACCCGAACATAAGAATCGTACGCGATCCGGTTCTGGCGCGGGCGTTGGATTTGCTCAAGGGCCTGGCGGTAGTCCAAAAACCGCATCCCGGGTGATTCCTTTTGCCCGCTCGATTTGACAGATTGCGACGGGCTCCGCCAGACCACGCCGATCAACCTGAGTTGCAGGTTTCACTCCGCTTTGATGAAGCATGAGAAATTGATCTCAATATCACCGGTTTGGAGGTGGCATTGCTGCTGAACTTCAAGGAACCAAAACTGGCCTGGAAGCGTGTGGTGCGCGGGCAACCGGAATAAGGGCCGGAAGAAGGACCACGGTTTTCACGGATTTCACGGATGGGAAGGGGAACGAAGGACGCCAGGTTTCCCCTCGTGCGTTCCGTTGATAATCTCGCTCCTTTTCGCGGGGATTTCACCACGGATTCAGGGATCGGGGGAAGGGGAAAATCGGCAGAATCATGGCGGGACAGAATCATATATTAGTTGGTAAAAAAGCGCGGGGAAAGGGAAGGACCTTGCCCGCAGATAAGCGGGCCGATGCACGCAGACGGGAGGAGGAAAGCTTCTGAGTTTTTTATCTGCGTGAATCCTTGTCCGCCGTAGCTTCAGCGAAGGGGGATGCGTCATCTTCGGGCGATTCCGAATTTGGTTGCGGCGGGCTGCGCTGGGCCATCCGTGGTTTGGATTTTCTTTCTGTCAAAAAATGGGGTCATAAACATCTTTTTGACTCCATCTTTCTGACTTCTGCTTGTCCCGCTCAATTCTTGCAGATCATGCCGCAGCTTTCACCAGAAAAGACATTTTGACAGGATGAACAGGATTCACAGGATAAAATCCCTTGGAGATTTGTTGCGGAAATTCACGGAGTTGGCGTTTGATGAGTCGGCGGAAATGCGTTGGGAGGAATCCCCGACGGTCTCCCCGGCTTAGGACATGATAGATCGCGCTGGGATACTCAATGCGTATTTGACGTGGCATCCGTCAATCCTGCCGCAAAAAACGCATGGTGGAAAGTGCCAAAACGGGCAAATATATGGTTTGACCCCTCTTGCCACTTCTCGGCTTCGGCGAAGTCCATTTGCACGCCACGTCCCCGTTCGTACATCACGCCTAGTTTCATTTGTGCTGCTGCATCTCCCTTTTCCGCCTTGGCGCGGAGTTCAGCTATTTCGGGAGGGGTGTTGGTCGCCAGCAAGTTTGTTGCGCTCTGAAATTCAACTCGCGTGTCAGGCGAAGGCGGTCTGAATGGCGTGTTAGTCTTCAGCGAGTTGGTTGCGGTCGGAAATGCAGACTGTTGAGCCTCCGCTGAAGCCACCAAAAGGACTGAAAATAGCAACGTCCACAAGCCCGCTTTCATCATCGGAGAATAGCCGTTTTCCGGCGGCTGGCAAGCGATTGTTCGACGTCGCCCGGTCGTGATCTAGCGGATTGTTGCCGGTGAGCGTCTGAGGAAAGGAGTTTTTGAATGCAAAGCATTGAAAATAAAAGTGTTGCGTCGTGTGGTGGTGGCTGCCAATATGAGCCGCACGCGCTTTACAGCCTGTGGGACATGATTTCATTCTTGGCAGATGGATTATACTGGCCGCTTTTGTGGCTTGATTTTAGTAAGCAGCAAGCGGAGCATCGGATTTCGGAATCCGGCTCGGATTGTCAATTGTTGCAGGACGAGTGCGAGACGATTTCCCGCCAATTGCAGTTACTGCGGCCCATTTGTGAGCAGCTTCGTTTGGTCGCGTCGCAAGGCGACATAGAGCATTTATCGTGGCTGGCAAATAGCGGCACATTGCCTCAATGTTCAGTCGTCATTGATTTGATCAAAAAACTGACATCATCGGTTCATAGCGAGGTCAATGTCCTCCAGTTTGCCTTCATTCCAGTTTCCAAGGTTGAGTTTTTCGAGAAACACGATCTATTCGGTGAGGCTGTGAGCGCGGCGTTTCCGTCCGCTCAACCTGAGATTAAGGATGCCGGAAATTGTTTAGCTGCTGATTTGCACACGGCGGCGGTGTTTCATTTAATGCGAGCGGTGGAACATGGCTTGCGGGCTTTGGCCCGGCATCTAAGGGTTAGAACCGGCCAGCCCTTGGAGTATGCTTGCTGGGAACACGTAATCCGGGCCATTGACAGGAAGCTGAATGCGCTTCGCTCCAAGCCCAAAGGGAAAAAGAAGTCGGATGAATTGGAGTTTTATGGGCGGATTTTGATGGAGTGCGCTTATTTTAAAGATGCCTGGCGCAATCCGGTTTCTCACGCTCGCGGTAGATACAGGGAGGCGCAGGCTTTGGACGTGTTCGGCCATGTGCGTGATTTTATGCAAAGATTGGCGGAGCGAGTGAAAGAGACGAATTAAAGATTAACCAATCCACCGAAACCACCTACTACAAAAATCAAGATTTGAATGTTGCTTGGGACAGAATCATCACGTTGGGCAGCGGTTTTGCCGTTGGTTGGTTCAGCCATGTTTTGGCCGCCAGCCGCGACCGAAAAAATCCAGCGCGGCAGGCCAAGAATGCTTTCGGCGTAATAATTAGAGCTAAAATTGCCGATATTCCACAGCGACACGTCAGAGATTTTTACGTCTCCACCAAACCCCAGATCAAAAGCGCAGTGGACGGTCTCTTGCATTTCCTTCCCGCCTCGAAGTCCAAGAGCTTGGAGATTCTGTGGAAAGAGTATGACCAAGGCACAAATCTGCAATTTGATGAGTATGAGGATAAGATTGGTTTGAGCGCCGTTGAAGGGCTGCATAAAGCTGCCCATTCCCCTCCGTATGAGCAGAACGCTTCCAAAATCAGAAAGTGCTTGGACAGGTTTTATGATTTTGCCAAATAATAAGACCACGTCTCACTATCGCACACCTGTCAAGTCCTGCCATTTGAAGGGTGTAAACATCATCATCCCACTGGGTGTGGCCGTGGCAACAATCCGTTAGATCACGACCCGTCGCCCCTAGTCCAGCGTATTCATGCTTAAGTCCCAAAGCGACATAACTGGCGGAAGCCCAGCCCTGGTGGTGACGGCATTGTTCCCTGTGTTGCGATGGCAGGCGGGGCGCAATGCAGGGGATAATGACGGCACGACCAGGCACTTGTCGGGGCGGCTTGTCCCGCCGTAGGCTGGGCGAAGGAGGAAGCGTTCGCGGGTTGGCATTCCGCCTTCGCTGAAGCTCCCGCCGTCGCGCTGCGCTACGGCGGATAGGACGGCGCGACAAGGCGGGGAAAGGCCGTCCGCTGATTTTTCGTTGCTGTTCAGGTAGGGACGCCTCGGCGAGGCATCTCTACCGGCGCAGGTCCGGCCCGGACGCCTCGGCGAGGCGTCCTTACCGGCGCAGTCGCCAGCCCCGGACGCCTCGGCGAGGCGTCTGGTGGCGGTTTAAGGGGGATTGGGCAAGAAGACATGCGGCCACTGGGAGACCTGCGCCACCAGTCCTTTGCGAACCGGATTGGCCAGAATGTAATCAGCCTTCTCCCGCCAGCTTTCGTCTGAACGAAGGCGATGTTCGAAAAAATCACGCTGCCACTGGATTCCCATTTGCCGCGCCGTCCAGCGTTTCCAGAGTGTGACGGTCTGATGCACGGTATTTCGGGAAGGCGGGAATGAGAGCAAGGCGTGGAGGTGATCGGGCATGAGAAGAAAAATGTGGGCGAACCAAATGAATCTATCGTTGCGGAGTTTGACGGTGTCGAGCAGGGCGGCGGCGAGTTCGGGATGGATCAGTTGATTCAGGCCTCTGTGCTGGCAGTTAATCGTAATAAAATAAACTTCTTTCTTCGG